>CANOFQ010000074.1 GCA_947565325.1 uncultured bacterium | reverse complement strand
CGGAAAGAATGACTTAAGAACAGTTCCTTAAGATATTGTACAATAAATATCGGATGAAAATTTAATGGAAACGATACAGCACGGCAGCAGCAGTTATCCCTTCCGCTTTTATTACGATAACATAGCGTTGTTTGACTTGAACTGTGTGGAGTGGCACTGGCATACCGAGCTGGAATTCGTGTATATTGAATCAGGAACCGTTACCATCTGGATCGGAGAAAAGCAGTTTGCGCTTTCTGAGGGAAACGGCGTATTCATTAATTCCAAGATTCTTCACCGTTTCTATTCCCCTGCCGAAGCCATAGTTCCGAATTTTGTATGTATGCCCTCCTTTATCGCTCCGCAGGACAGCTTTATCTATAAGAAGTACATCCTGCCCGTGATCTCCTCTTCGCTGGCTTTTCAGGTTTTCTGCGGGGAAAGCGGATGGCAGGCTGAGGTCTTGGCCGATATAAAACAGATCATAGCTGTCCAGAGCCGCGTTTCCTCCAGAGAGCTGGCCACGTCCGCCCTCCTGCAGAAGCTCTGGCTGAGGCTATATGAAAATGCGGAGTTTTCGGATACACGGGGCCGCACGGACGACTCGGCTTCTTCTCAGGCGAGACTGCAGCTTATGATGCAGTATATTCATCAGAATTATTCTCAGGAGATTTCACTGGATGAGCTTGCCGGTTACGCAGGGGTCAGCAAAAGCACGGCATTAAACCTTTTTCACAGGTATTTGCACCTTACGCCGATCCAATACCTGATAAATTACCGCTTAAATGAAGCTGCGGGACTGCTTTCCAGAACCGAGAAGAAAGTTGCCACTGTCTCCGGTGAAACAGGGTTTCGCAGTGTAGACTATTTTTGCCGCTTATTTAAAAAGCACTATCGTCTGACACCGACCGAATACCGGAAAAAGAAATCTTCCGCACCAGAAATGCTTATCTAGCCCTTATCTAGAAAATATTGGAAATTTGTCGAAACATATTGACAAGGGGGAGATAAGGCAATATAATGGACTCATCGATATTCCATTAGTATACAGAAGAATAGAGATGCGGGATGTTCTGTCACGTACAAAAGAAACAGGATACATAGGATAAAAATGGAAGACAGATAGGGAAATGGACTCAGTTCATTTCCCTTTTTATATGGGACAGGCACCTGCGTCCTTTTTTTGTGGCAAAGTGAAATTGTTGTAGAAAAATATGGGACAATGGTTTATTATGGATAGGGAAATATGGGACACAGGGGAAACAAGAGGAACAGACAGGATGTCCCCTGAGGGCTAAGACAGGGACAGCAAGGGACACAGAGGGACCAAGAACCGTGGAAGGAACGTCTATGAGCGATAAAGAACAGATGCAGCAGGAAAAGAGAGAGGCAAGGAGAAAGAGGCGGGTCAGGAACCAGATCGTGGCATATACCGCACTTGTGGTTCTGATACTGGCCGCAGCCGCGGCCACAGTGTTCGGCGTGGATTACCTCACCGGGCAGGGCAGGGATCCGGAGTCGGGAGGGCAGCATGGCTCTCAGGAGAGCCAGGACAGGCAGGAGATCATTGAAGGGATGCTTGGCTCCGAGGAAGCCCTTGCCACGCCGGAGCCTACCCCGGAGCCCACGCCTGAGCCTACTCCTGAGGTGGCGGAGCCCACGCCGGAGGAGAGGCTGGAGGAGATCATCGACGTGCGGATCGAGAACATGTCCCTGGAGGACAAGGTGGCAGGGCTTTTCGTGGTCACGCCGGAGGCGATCACGGGGGTGGGGACGGCCGTGCGGGCCGGAGACGGGACGAGACAGGCGCTGGCCCGGCATGCGGTGGGCGGTCTGGTCTATTTCAAAAAGAACATACAGTCGGAGGAGCAGCTGAGGGAGATGCTTGCCAATACGGCAGACTATGCCAAGTATCCGCTTTTTCTGGCAGTGGACGAGGAGGGCGGCCAGGTGTCCAGAGTCGGGGCGTCGGGAATCGGCCCGAAGGTGGACGGCGCAGGTGAAATCGGGGCTACCGGGGACGCAGGCAATGCCTATCAGGCAGGCTCCTCCATCGGCAGTACCCTTGCGGGGCTGGGCTTTAATCTGGATTTTGCCCCCGTGGCGGATCTGGCCAATGTGGAGGGAAGCATCATGGAGGGGCGCTCCTACGGGGCGGATGCAGGGACGGCGTCGGAGTTCGTGGCTTCCATGACCAGAGGTCTGAGGGAGCAGGGGATCACGGCCTGTCTGAAGCATTTCCCGGGGATGGGAAGCTCTACGGAGGATACCCACCGTGGGATGGTCTCCACGGAGAGGACGGCGGAGCAGTTTCGGGCGGAGGAATTTGCAGTGTTCGGGGCAGGGATAGAGGCAGGGGCGGAGATGGTCATGGTGGGCCATATGGCGGCCCCCTCTCTGACCGGCAATAATGAACCCTGCATTTTCTCCGAGGAGCTGGTGACGGGGATCCTGCGGGAGGAGCTGGGCTTTAAAGGGGTCATTATCACAGACGCACTGAACATGGCTGCTGTCTCTGACTATTACGGAGCGGACGAAGCGGCCGTGATGGCGGTTCTTGCGGGCTGTGACATGCTTCTGATGCCGGAGGACTATGAGAAGGCCTATAACGGAGTGCTGACGGCCATCAGCGAGGGCCATATTTCGGAGGAGAGGGTGAACGATTCCCTGCGGAGAATCTACCGCATCAAGTTTGCGGATAAAATAGAAGAATGGGACAGCGGGCCGGAAGAATAGGACAGAGGGATACCGGGCCGGCGAGCCGGAAGAACAGAGTGGAAAAGAAATGAACGGGACGGCAGGATAAAAAGACTGAAAGGCAGTCTGAAGCGTCGTAGGAAGCCAAAACACGGCGGCAGCCATAAAATGGATCCTGGACAGGGCACGGGAGGGGCTTTGCGGGATCGGAACAGGAGAATGAATATGTCGAGACCAATACGTATCATCATCGTGGGCATGGGCGTGAGATCCATGATCTATGCCAGAGAGGCGCTGGAGCACCCGGATCTGTTTCAGGTCGTGGGGGTGGCGGACGTGAACCCAGACCGGGTGCGGACGGCAAGGGAGACCTTTGGCATCCCGGAGGAAGGGTGCTTTTCCTCCGTGGCGGATCTGGTGTCCGTGCCGAAATTCGCAGACGGCGTCATCAACGGAACCATGGACCAGCAGCATGTGCCCACGTCGCTGCCGCTGCTTCGCCATGGATATGATATCCTTCTGGAGAAGCCCTTTGCGGTGAACAGACAGGAGGCGGAGCAGCTCATCGAATGCGAGCACGAGACGGGAAGGCGGGTGATGGTCTGCCATGTGCTCAGGTACGCTCCCTTCTATCAGAGGATCAAGGAGATCGTCGCAAGGGGGGACATAGGGCGTGTCATAAACATCCGCATGGCGGAGCAGGTGAGCTACTTCCATGAGTCCGTGTCCTATGTGAGGGGAAAGTACGCCTCTCCTGAGATATGCGGCTCGGGGATGCTGCTGTCCAAGTCCTGCCACGACATAGACATCATGACATGGCTCATGGGAGGAAATGCGCCCGTCAGCGTGTCCAGCATAGGCTCCGTGTTTCAGTTCAAGCCCGAGATGGCGCCGGAGGGCGCAGGAACCCACTGCCTTCTGGACTGTCCGGTGGAGCGCACATGCCCCTATTCGGCGAAGCGTCTGTACATCGAGCATCCCCAGCGCTGGACCGGGAACATCTGGCACGACATAGGCAGGGAGAACGCAACAGAGGAGGAGAGGATTGCCATGCTGAGCAATCCGGAGAATCCCTTCAGCCGCTGCGCATACCGCTGTGACTTAAAGATCGTGGATCACCAGTCGCTGCTGGTGAGCTTCAGGGACGGGGCCACGGGGACCTTCTCCATGAACGGAGGCGCTACCGCATCCGGGCGGCATATCCATATCACCGGCACCATGGGGGAAATCTTCGGCATCTTCGAGCAGGAGCGGTTCACGGTGTACCGCATCGCACCGGATGCACCGGGCGGCAGGACGGAGGAGACCGTGGATGTGTCGGAGGCGCAGCACGGCAACGCCCACGGCGGCGGGGACCAGGCGATCATCCGTGATTTTGTCACGCTTCTTCAGGGGGGACAGCCCTCCTCCTGCTGTACGGCGCTGGATGATTCCATGACCGGCCACAGGGTCGTCTTTCTGGCGGAGGAGTCCAGAAAGAAGAACGGGGCCACGTTCCTGATATAGGGAGCAGGGCATACGGCCGTGAGGAGTCGCGGGAAAACAATTTGATTCGGGCGGCTTCCGGCGGAATTGTGCAGAATGTGCAAGAAACGGAATCAAAAATGCACTTTTTTTGTGTTGTTAGATATGGTACAATTAAGATATGGCAATCTCTTATATTGTAAGAAGGAAGGAGGGGCATTGAAGATGGAGCCATATTATCTTGCGATTGATATCGGCGCTTCCAGCGGGCGGCATATTCTGGCCCATCTGGAGGAGGGAAGGATGGTGCTTGAGGAGGTGCACCGTTTTCCCAACGGCATGGTGGAGAAGGACGGGGAGCTGGTCTGGGACGTAGATGAGCTGTTTGCTCAGATCAAGCTGGGAATGAAGAAATGTGCCGGGCTGGGAAAGATTCCCGTCAGCGTGGGCGTGGACACCTGGGGCGTGGATTTCGTGCTTCTGGATCAGGAGGGCAGGCGGATCGGCAACGCCACGGCTTACCGGGACGGCCGCACAAGGGGGATGGACGAGGAGGTCTACAAGCTCATCCCCGAGGACGAGCTGTATGCCCGCACCGGAATCCAGAAGGCCATTTTCAACACCGTTTACCAGCTTATGGCGCTGAAGACGAAAAAGCCGGAGCAGCTGGAGAAGGCCAGCGTCCTGCTGATGATGCCGGATTATTTCCATTACAGGCTGTCGGGGGTGGCGGCCACGGAGTACACGGAGGCTACCACGGGGCAGCTGGTGAGCCCTGAGACGAAGGACTGGGACAGGGAGCTGATCCGGAGGCTGGGATATCCGGAGCGGATTTTCCAGAGGATGGTGGTTCCCGGCACCGTGCTGGGAGAGCTTACCAGGGAGGTGCAGCAGGAGGTGGGCTTCAACTGCAGGGTGGTGGTGCCTGCCACCCACGATACCGGTTCGGCGGTGATCGCCGTCCCCACGGACAGCGACGATGCACTGTACATCAGCTCGGGCACATGGTCCCTCATGGGGACGGAGCTGCAGGAGGCAAACTGCTCTCTGGAGAGCAAGGCCAGCAACCTGACCAACGAGGGCGGGTATGACTATCGCTTCCGGTATCTGAAAAATATCATGGGGCTCTGGATGATCCAGTCCGTGAAGAGGGAGATCGGGGGAGATCTGGGCTTCGGGGAAATCTGTGAGCAGGCCTCGAAATGCGATATCCGGTCCATTGTGGACTGTAATGACGATAGGTTCCTTGCGCCTGCCAATATGACCAGAGAGGTGCAGGAGGCCTGCCGGGAATCCGGGCAGCAGGTGCCGGAGGGCATAGCGCAGGTGGCTTCCGTGATCTACAACAGTCTGGCCAAGTGTTATGCCAAGACCGTGGAGGAGCTGGAGGAGATCACGAAGAAGAAGTATGACCGGATCCATATCGTGGGCGGCGGCTCCAATGCGGAGTATCTGAACCGGCTCACGGCCAAGGCCACCGGCATTCCCGTGTACGCAGGGCCCACGGAGGCCACGGCCATCGGCAACGTGGCGGCCCAGATGATGACCGCAGGGGAGCTGACGGGCCTGAAGGCGGCCAGAGCCTGCGTGTTCAGATCCTTCCCCATAACGAAATATTAAAGCGGCTTCTCCGCAGAGCGGGTACGGCATAAAGCGGGAAGCGGGAAATACATATCGGAACGGGAAATAAGCATATGGACAGGAAATAGGATATACGGACAGAAAACAGGGTATACGGACAAGAAACAGGGTAGACGAGAAAATAGGGTATACGGACAGGAAAAAGGGTATACGGACAAGAAAAAGGGTATACGGACAGGAAAAAGGGTATACGGATAAGAAACAGGGCATAAGGACATAGGGATTAAGAAATAAAGCATAAGGACAAGAAAGGAAAACAAAATGACCAACAAGGAAAGATTTGAATCTGCAAAGAAGATTTACGCTTCTTATGGGGTGGATGTGGAGGCGGCTCTGCAGACATGCATGGAGGCGCCGGTGTCCCTTCACTGCTGGCAGGGTGACGACGTGATAGGCTTTGACCATGACGGCCCTCTGACCGGCGGCATCCAGACCACCGGGGATTACCCCGGAAAGGCAAGGACTCCGGAGCAGCTCATGCAGGACATGGACAAGGCTCTGAGCCTGATGCCCGGCAAGAAGAAGCTCAACCTCCATGCCTGCTATGCGATCTTCGAGCCCGGCGAATTCGTGGACAGGGACAAGATCGAGCCTAAGCATTTCAAGAAATGGGTGGATTTCGCCAAGGAGAGGAACATGGGAATCGACTTCAACCCCACCTTCTTTTCTCACGACAAGGTGAAGGACGGACTGACTCTGTCCAGTCCCGACGAGGAGACCAGAAAATTCTGGATCAACCATGGAAGGGCCTGTATCCGCATCTCCCAGTATTTTGCGGAGGAGACGGGGGTTCCCTGCGTCATGAACATCTGGACCGGAGACGGCTACAAGGATGTCCCTGCGGACCGCATGGGCCCCAGGATGAGATACAAGGAGTCCATCGAGGAGATTCTGGCGGAGCCCTATGACACAGACAAGGTAAAGCCATGTGTGGAGTCAAAGGTCTTCGGCATCGGCGTGGAGGCATTCACGGCTGGCAGCGCAGAGTTTGCCTTAAGCTTCGCCGCCACCCATGAGGGGTGCCTGCCTCTGATGGACAACGGCCATTACCATCCTACAGAGGTGGTGTCGGACAAGATTCCCGCTCTGCTGTGCTTCTATCCGGAGATTGCCCTGCACATCACCAGGCCCATCCGCTGGGACAGCGACCATGTGGTGCTTTTTGATGACGAGACGAAGGAAATGGCAAAGGAGATCGTCAGATGCGACGGCCTGAAGAGGGTCTATATGGCGCTGGATTATTTCGATGCAAGCATCAACCGGGTCTCCGCATGGGCCATGGGCTTCCGCAGCTGGCAGAAGGCGCTGCTTTCGGCGCTGTGCACGCCCAACGAGGCACTGCGGAAGCTGCAGGATGAAAACAGGATGACGGAGCTGATGGTGGAGCAGGAGGCAGTGAAGACCCTGCCCTTCGGTGACATCTGGAACGAATACTGTGAGCGCTGCGGCGTGGCATCGGACAAGGAGTTCTTCAGCGTGGTCAAGGCCTATGAGGACGAGGTGCTGTCCAAGAGATCATAGAGCGGCTCATAGAGGCAGAAGGGAAGCGAGGGACATGAACAATATATTTGGCGTAAAGGTGATGGAGGATTACATCCGCATGTGCCATGACGGCGTGAGGCAGGGATGGCATGAGAGAAACGGAGGAAATCTGACCTATCGCATGAAGGAAGAGGAAGTGGCGGAATGCCGTCCCTATTTCAAGGCCCAGCCCGGCCCCTGGGTGAAGCTGGGAGTGGAGGCGGAGAACCTGAAGGGTGAGTATTTCATCTCCACGGGCAGCGGAAAGTTTCTGCAGAACGTGGGGCTGGAGCCCCAGAACAGCATCTGTATCGTGGAGATCAACGAGGCGGGAGATGCCTACCGTATCTTGTGGGGGCTGGAGAACGGGGGCAGGCCCACCAGTGAGTTTCCCACCCATTTCATGAACCATTCCGTGAGGAAGCGGGTGACGGGAGGGGCAAACAGAGTGATCTATCATGCCCATACGCCCTATGTGATCGCACTGACCTATGTGCTGCCCCTGAAGGCGGAGGTGTTCACCAGAATGCTCTGGAAGAGCGCAACGGAGTGCTGCGTGGTGTTCCCCGGCGGCGTTGGGGTGGTGCCCTGGATGGTGCCCGGCGGCTCGGACATTGCAAGGGCCACCTGCGTGCTGATGGAGAAGTATGATGCGGCTATCTGGGCCTTCCATGGGCTGTTCGTGTCCGGATCTGATTTCGACACGGCCTTCGGGCTGATGCACACCATCGAGAAGGCGGCACAGATCGCCTCCATCGCACTGGCCGCCACGGGGGGAAAGCCTCCCAGACAGGTCATCACGGACGAGAACCTGCGGGCCATCGGGAAGGAGTTCGGGGTGACGCTGAACGAGGAGATACTGGATTATTCCTGCGAGGACGATCTGTTCTGCTGAGAATCCTTTTGTCGGCAGGGGGCCGGCTTATAACGAGGCTTATCCTATGCAGGGCAGGTTCCTTGCCGGCAGGACTGACGCAGGGTCAGAAAAAATCCCTCAGCCATATAAGGGCGGCTGAGGGATTTTTTACGTCTTTTTACATCTTCTTCGCCTCTTGGTCGTAGGCGAAGCCGCGCAGCTCCAGCTCCTTGGCCCTATGGCAGGCGCAGAGCCTTCCGTCGGGCATCTGGGTGAGGGGAGGGGCGTCCGTCCTGCACTTTTCGGTACAGTACTGGCATCTTTCGTGGAAATAGCAGCCGCTGGGCGGGTTGGCCGGATTGGGGATCTCCCCCTTCAGGGGAATCCGCTCTGTCTGAACTGTGGGATCCGCCACGGGCACGGCGGAGAGCAGGGCCTCCGTGTAGGGGTGCATGGGCTTCTCGAACAGAAGCTCCGCCGGGGCGAACTCCACCATCCTGCCCAGATACATGACTCCTACCTTGTCGGAAATATGTTCCACCACCGAGAGGTCATGGCTGATGAACAGGTAGGTCAGCTTCAGCTCCTTCTGCAGATCCCGCAGCAGGTTGATGACCTGCGCCTGAATGGATACGTCCAGAGCCGAGACCGCCTCGTCGCAGACGATGATCTGGGGCTCGATCACCAGCGCCCTTGCGATGCCGATACGCTGGCGCTGGCCCCCGGAGAAGGCGTGGGGATAGCGCATGAGGTACATGGGATTCAAGCCCACCTTCTCCGCCATGGCCTTTGCCCTCTGGTCCATCTCCGCCTTGGGCATCTTGGGGAAATTTGCCCGCAAGGGCTCCTTTATGATGTCCAGCACGGTCATTCTGGGATCCAGAGAGGAGTAGGGATCCTGAAAGATCATCTGGATCTCCTTGCGGATCTCCTTCATTTTCTTTTTGTCCGCCTTGAGAAAGTCCAGCTCCTCGCCGCTTTTTGTGCGATAGAAGACTTCCCCCTCGGAGGCGTTGTAGGCCCGGACGATGCAGCGTCCCAGCGTGGTCTTGCCGCAGCCGGACTCGCCCACGATGCCGATGGTCTCTCCCGGCTTCACGCTGAAGCTCACGTCTGTCACGGCCTTTACCGTGACGCCCTTGGAGGTGAAGCGCTTGTGAAGTCCCTTGACTTCCATGATATTGTCTTTATTCATCTCGCACCGCCCTTCTTTTTCTTCAGGAAGGTCTTTCTGGAAGGTTCCGGAGCCTCTGACGTCCCGGCGGAGTCTCCCTTGGCCAGGGCGGCTTCCACCGCTGCCCGCTGGGCCCTGCAGGCCTCATGGGGACAGTTGAAGCAGGCGATCTTGTGGCCCGGGGCAATCTCCGTCAGCTCCGGCTCGGCCTTGTCGCAGAGGCCCTCGATGCGGGCGTCGCAGCGGTCGTAAAAGCCGCAGGCCTTGGGCAGGTTCATGGCCAGAGGAACCGTTCCCTCGATGGAAAACAGCCGCTCCTCCTTTTTGGAGCCGATTTTGTGGACGGAGCCGATGAGGCCTCTGGTGTAGGGATGCTGGGGATTGGCATAAATCTCCGAGGCCGCCGCACTCTCCACGATCTTGCCCAGATACATTACGGCGACTCTGTCGCACATCTTGGCCACCACGCCCAGATCATGGGTGATGAAGAGAATGGCCATGTTGAAGTCCTTCTGGAGCGACTTCATCAGCTCCAGAATCTGGGCCTGAATGGTCACGTCCAGAGCCGTGGTGGGCTCGTCGGCGATCAGGAGCTTGGGATTGCACACCAGCGCCATGGCGATCAGGGCCCGCTGCAGCATGCCCCCGGAGAATTCATGGGGATACTGGTTGTACCGCTTCTCCACGTTGGCGATGCCTACCTTTCGCATCACCTCCAGGGAGATCTCCTTGGATTTATGCTTATCCTTTGTGATATGGAGCTGTGTGGCCTCGTTGATCTGGTTGCCGATGGTGTACATGGGAGAGAAGGCCACCATGGGCTCCTGAAAGATCATGGAGATCTCCTTGCCCCGGACAGAGCGGATTTCCTTGCCCTTCTGATCCAGCGAGAGGAGATCCACGTTGCCAAGACCCTCTGAATCAAACAGGATCTGCCCGCTGGGCACGCACTTTTTGTCGTTTATTCCCAGAATGGCCTTGCAGGTCAGGGACTTGCCGCAGCCGGATTCGCCCACCAGACCCAGCGTCTCTCCCCTTTTCATCTCAAAGTTCACGCCCCGGACTGCTGTCAGAAGTCCCTCTGTCATATGGATATCTACATGGAGGTCTTTCACTTCAAGAATGTTTTCTTTGTTCATTTTTATACCCTTCTGTGCGCTTCAGCGCACATTCTAATCAATAGTTTGAAATGCACTTCTTCAAACTTATACCCTTCTGTGCGCTTTAGCGCATATCATAATCAATAGTTTGAAATGTACTTCTTCAAACTTATACCCTTCTGTGCGCTTCAGCGCACATCATAATCAATATATGAAATGCCGCAGGCCTTTTTATTTATAGGGATCGGCGGCATCCCGGATTCCGTCGCCCAGGAAGTTGAAGGCGAGAACCGTGATGGTCACGAAGATGATGGGGATCAGCTTGTGGGGATTGCTGGCCACATCGGTGACGGAGCTGGCCTCCTGAAGCAGCACGCCCCAGCTGGTTGCGGGAGACTTGATGCCCAGCCCCAGATAGGACATGGAGGTCTCGCCCACGATGGAGCCGGGAATGCCCAGGGTGACCGAGACAATGAGGTAGCTCATGAAGCCAGGAACCAGATGCTTCCAGATGATCTTCCATGTGGATACGCCGGAAAGCCTTGCAGCCATGACATAATCCTCGTTCTTCAGGGACAGGAATTTTCCCCGTACCACCCGGGCCATCCCGGTCCAGTTGATAAAGGAGAGGATGATGGTGATGTAAAAATACATCTTTATGGTGGAGATTCCCGGAGGAATCGCTGCGGAGAGGGCCATCCAGAGAGGAATCTGGGGAACTGCGCCGATCACCTCGATGATCCTCTGGATCACAATGTCCACGGCCCCGCCGAAGTACCCTGAGATAGAGCCGATGGTGACTCCCAGGAAGAAGCTGATGATGGCGCTGGCAAAGGGAATGGTCAGGGAGATCCTGCTTCCCAGCAAAATTCTGGAGAAGATGTCCCGGCCCAGCGAGTCGGTGCCGAAGAGCATGATCTTTGCGCCGCTTCCGCCGTTGCTTCCCTCCCCCACACCGAAGAGATGGAGATCGCAGGGGATCAGGCCCAGAATCTTGTAGGGTGTCCCGTGGGTGAAGAAGCGGATCTTATAGTATTCTGATGTATCCTCTGTGATCGTCACCGAGAAGTCGGTCTTGTCTATGGTTTTTTCCAGCTTGTATACGAAGGGACCCACGAACTCGCCCTCATGGGTAAAATGGATTTCGGAAGGGGAGCTGTTCTTGTACAAGGCATCGAACTCATCCAGAGAGTAGGGGGCCAGAAAATCTGCGAACAGGGCGCCCAGATACAATTCCATGACCACCGACGAGGCATGGATCAAGGCAAAGAATTTTGTGAAACATCACAAGGCAGAATTGGAAAGAG
>CANOFQ010000073.1 GCA_947565325.1 uncultured bacterium | reverse complement strand
AAAGACGGAAAGGGAGCTGTAATGGGAAATTATTTATACCCACAGTCTGGTCAATGCACCCAAGGCTGACATTATTCCTTTTGGATTGATATTGTTGCTAAAATGGGGCAGGATGTTTTGGAAAAACAGCGAGGGACAGATGATATGATAAAAGGACGGAGGTAATCTCATGAACAGCAGTATATCGAGGCAGGAGGCGCTGGCACTCCTGAAGAAGTACAATAAGGAGGCTTTTCATATCCAGCATGCCCTGACGGTGGAAGGGGTCATGCGGTATTTTGCCGCAGAGACCGGAAACGGGGCGGATGAGGAATACTGGGGCATTGTGGGACTGCTCCATGACATTGATTTCGAGCTTTATCCGGAGCAGCACTGTGTGAAGGCACCGGAGCTTCTGCGGGAGGCCGGGGTGTCGGAGGACATGATTTATTCTGTCTGCAGCCATGGGTACGGACTGTGCTGTGATCTGGAGCCGAAGCATCTGATGGAGAAGATATTGTTCGCCTGCGACGAGCTGACAGGGATCATCGGGGCAGCGGCGAGGATGCGCCCCTCCAAGAGCGTAATGGACATGGAGCTGTCCAGCCTGAAGAAAAAATATAAGGACAAGAGATTTGCGGCAGGCTGCTCCAGAGAGGTCATCCGTTCCGGTGCGGAGAGGCTGGGCTGGGAGCTGGACGAGCTTCTGGAGAAGACCATTCTGGCCATGCGTTCCTGCGAGGAGGCCGTCAACCGGGAGCTGGAGGCTCTGTGAGAAGAGCGTTTCTGCAGTGATACATAGGGATATGGCCGGGCGGCAGGGAAAGATTCTGGCAGAATTTCGGTTCCGGCCTATCCGGGTCAGGAAGGGAAATCGAGAAGAAGGGAAATCGGTAAAAGGAAGACGGGAAGGAAGACAAAATGAAGGTAGTTGGCAAACAGCGCAACAGCAGGATGTGCTTTGTGTGCGGGATGGACAATCCTATGGGCTTGAAGGCCCAGTTTTATAATATGGAAGACGGGAGCGTCATGACAGTGTTCCGATATGAGGCGGAGCATCAGAGCTTTCCCCAGAGGGTACATGGGGGCTGGCGGCCACCATGCTGGACGAGCTGGGACTGCGGGCCATGTGGACGAAATCTTCGGAGGAGGTCTTCGGCGTCACCATGTCCATGGAGGTGAAGTGCAGGAGGCCGGTGCCCTATGACACAGAGCTGATCGGCAGGGGCATAGTGGAGCGGGAGACGCCGAAGTTCGCAACCATCCGTTCGGAGCTTTTCGACCTGGAGGGAAACCGGCTGGCGGATGCGGTGCTTAAATACATAAAGCTGGAGGTGGACCAGATTGTCCGCAGTGTCGACCCCCACGAGGAAATGTGCTATCTGATTGAGGACGATGTGAAAGAGATCGGCTTCAGGAAAAGCCCCGGGCATCCGGCGGACGCCCAGGCGGTGTGTCTGGCGGCACGGCACAGTCTGTCAGGAGAGGCGTGAGGTTGTATATGGGGCAGGGCTGAAACAGAGTGAAAATGGTTCGGCACGGGCAGAAAGGAACGGGCGGGATGTTTTTTGCGGATTTGTCGGCTTGGACGGCAGAAAATGTCATCCTGAGAATGGTGGCGGCAGTGGCCCTGGGGGCGGTGGTGGGCATCGACCGGGGAGCGAAGAGAAGGGGCGGCGGCGCACGGACGGATGCGGCGGTATGCCTTGGGGCTGCCATGGTGGTGATGACGGGGCAGTATATGGAGATGCGGTACCAGGGCACCACGGACGTGGCCCGCATGGCCTCTCAGGTGGTCAGCGGCGTGGGTTTTCTGGGGGCAGGCTCCATCATCGTGTCCGGCCATCAGGTCAAGGGCCTGACCTCGGCGGCAGGCATCTGGGTCTGCGCCTGCATCGGGCTGGCGGTGGGGATCGGCTTCGTGGACGGGGCGTTCCTGGCCACGGCCATACTGCTGGGGATGCTGCATATTCTGCCGTGGATAGAGGGGAAGGTATATAAGTATTCCAGATACATGATTCTTCATGTGGAGGCCGCCGAGGGAAGGGCGGCGGGGGAGCTGATGCGGAAGCTGAAGGCCGACGGCTGCATGGTGGATATGTTCGAGGTGGACAGACTGGGAACGGAGCCTCAGTCCTTTACCATCACTATTACCGTCCGGATTCCCCGGAGGCTGGGCCGCGAGGAGTATGCGGAGAGCCTGCTGGGAATCGGCGGCATCACGTCCATCGACAGCATGTGACGGCCTGACAGTCAGGGCGGTCTGTGCCAGCAGATGGTGTATGGCGGCCTGACGTCCGGCACAGAAGCGCATCCGGAGACAGACGGCGTCCTTTCTGACATTCAGCTGACGCTCAGGTTCGCATATTTCTTAGGGGACATGCCCACGGCCTTGGTGAAGGCCTTGAAAAAATTGCTGTAATCTCCGAAGCCGCTTTTTTCAAAGGCCTCATTTACGGAGTCACCTTCGTTCAGATGGGCCTTTGCGATACTGATGCGGCGGGCGGTGATGTACTTATTGATGGTGGTGCCGGTGGCCTGCTTGAAAATGCGGCATATGTAGGACTCGCTGAGGAAAAAGCTTTCCGCCAGCTGCTCCACGGTGATGGGCTGTCCGATGTTCTGGTTGATATAGACAAGGATCTCCTCTACCTGATGGCTGTACTTGTGTCCGTTCTCGGAGAGGGCCGTTTCGTTTGCACTGGAGAGGGCGTTGATCATGGCCAGCAGCTCCATGAAGGCGGAGCGCTCCAGAATGTCGTGGGCATATCCATTGGCGGAGGTCATTTTATTGATGTAGTATAGGAACCGTTTCTGCTGTGACTTGTTCAGGGACAGCTTGTGCTGGAAATGGTCGTCCCTATGGGTGAAGCAGTAGTCCAGATCGGTCTCCTCTGTGGAGAGACGTTTCACGAAGTCCGGATGGACGGACAGCACGATGCGCTCGTGGACCAGATTGTCGATCTGGGTCAGTTTATGGCTCTCGTACTGGTTGATGATGAACAGATCTCCCGGGGCGATGGAATAGAAGCGGTTGTCGATGAGGAACTGTTTTCCGCCGGAAATGGAATAATACAGCTCGTAGCAGTCGTGGATGTGCATATCCATGGCTTTTTCTTCTTTATAAAGGTGGGCGATGGAGAAGGTGCGGGTGAGCTTGCAGCGCTCGATGGATGTTTTGCAGGATGCCAGTTCTTCCATAAAAAGATATCCTCCTGTTCCGAAAAGAGAGCTTCTGTTTTGGGTTCTGTCTCTTTTTTCACTATAATATAAATGTTCAAAATATGCAAGGTTCTGAGAAATATTTGAATAGACTTGGAGGATTTTTTTGTGTATACTGAAAGCACAGTGTAGGGAGCAGCTTGGAAAAGCGCTTAAAAAACAGAATATTGATGGAAAATGTACCAATTGTATGATATAATGAAATTAATTATGTCACACGGCAGTCAATTGCGTCGGCAAACCGTTCCGGGTTCGCAACGGATGCGGCTTCTTGGGGGGATGGACGCTCCGCCCCGGCAGGCGTAATGTCTGACAACAATATATCATACGCACCATGTCTGCTGTACGTGTCATATGATCGTGCCGTACAATGGCAGGATTCCGAGATTATTGTGTGCATTGGTTTCATTTTTCAGAAAGAGAGGTGTTAAAGATGGAACTAAGAACAGCAGTATCCCCAAGAGATGTGAAGCATTATACCACCGAGAGGCTCAGGGAGGAGTTCCTGATTCAGGATCTTTTCGTGCCGGGCCAGATCAAGCTGGTATACAGCCACATCGACAGAATCATCACGGGAGCGGCGGTGCCCGTAGAGCCTATCAGGCTGACGGCGGGAGACGAACTGAGGGCGGAGTATTTCTGCCAGAGGAGGGAGCTCGGCGTCATCAATATCGGCGGCGGCGGCAAGGTCACCGTTGACGGCAGGGAGTACAGGGTGGGGCATAAGGAGGCCATGTACATCGGCATGGGCGCAAGAGACATTGTCTTTGAGAGCGATGATGCTTCCGCCCCTGCGAAATTTTATCTGAACTCTGCGCCTGCCCATAGGACTTGTCCCACGGTACTGATCAAGCCGGAGGGAACCCCTGAAGAGGGAGTGGTGATTGTAAAGGATGAGAACAAGGTGGAGCTTGGGTCGCTGGAGGATGCGAACCATAGGGTCATCTGCAAGTATATCCTGCCCGGTCAGGTGGAGAGCTGCCAGCTGGAGATGGGCATGACTAGGCTGGCCCCCGGCAGCGTCTGGAACACCATGCCCTGCCATACCCATGACAGACGCATGGAGGTCTATCTGTATTTCGATATGCCGGAGGATGCCTTCGTCATGCATTACATGGGCGAGCCTGACGAGACGAGGCACATCGTCATGAGGAACGAGGAGGCGGTGATCTCTCCCAGCTGGTCCATCCATTCGGGATGCGGCTCCAGAGCCTATACCTTTATCTGGGGCATGGTGGGTGAGAACCAGGATTTCGACGATATGGACGGCGTAGCCATGAAGGATCTGAAATAGGGCGCAACCGAAGCAAAGTAAAAAAAGAAGCAAAGTAAGACAGAAGAAAAACACAAGAAACAAAGTAAAAAACAAAGAAAACAGAAGAGCAAGGAAAGACAAAGAAAATCAAAGATTATGCAAAGAAAAGGAGAAAAAGAAAATGTCTGAATTCACGAACTTCTCACTGGAGGGAAAAGTGGCGCTGGTAACGGGAGCTTCCTACGGCATCGGCTTTGCCATCGCATCTGCTTATGCGGAGGCAGGCGCAACCATCTGCTTCAATGACATCAAGCAGGAACTGGTGGACAAGGGTCTGGCGGCTTACGCTGAAAAAGGAATCAAGGCCCACGGTTATGTATGCGACGTGACCGACGAAGATGCGGTGAACGCCATGGTGGCGCAGATCGAGAGCGAGGTAGGCGTGATCGATATTCTGGTGAACAATGCCGGAATCATCAAGAGAATCCCCATGACCGAGATGACGGCGGCCCAGTTCAGACAAGTGATCGACGTGGATCTGAACGCACCCTTCATCGTGTCCAAGGCGGTTATTCCTTCCATGATCAAGAAGGGTCATGGCAAGATCATAAACATCTGCTCCATGATGTCTGAGCTGGGCAGGGAGACCGTGTCCGCCTATGCCTCCGCAAAGGGTGGCCTGAAGATGCTGACCAGAAATATCTGCTCCGAGTACGGCCAGTACAACATCCAGTGCAACGGCCTTGGGCCCGGCTACATCGAGACGCCCCAGACGGCTCCTCTCAGGGAGATCCAGCCCGACGGCAGCAGACATCCCTTCGATCAGTTTATCTGTGCAAAGACGCCTGCCAATAGGTGGCTGAAGCCCGAGGAGCTTACGGGCCCTGCGGTGTTCCTTGCCTCCGAGGCTTCCAATGCCGTGAACGGCCATATTCTGTACGTGGACGGCGGCATTCTGGCTTACATCGGAAAGCAGCCGGAATAAACTGCAAGGGTAAGGCAGGAGAGGGCTGTCCGGAACAGCAGGGCGACGAAGACAGAAACGTATTTCTAAAACCGGACTGCGGGAATGTACGCCCTGAACCGGACAGCGTGGACAGCCGCTTGAAACGAAACGGCAGCGGACAGTGTGGACAGCCGCTTGAAACGAAACGGCAGCGGACAGCATGGACAGCCGCCCGAAGCCGTACGGCGGCGAGGCGGCAATGAAATAGGAGGCATAGCATTCATGAAAATCGCTTTGATCAATGAGAACAGTCAGGCGGCAAAGAACCAGATGATCTGCGCCACCCTGAAAAAGGTGGTGGAGCCCATGGGGCATCAGGTGTTCAATTACGGTATGTGCGGTGCGGAGGATGCCAATTCCCTGACCTATGTGCAGAACGGCATTCTGGCGGCAGTGCTGATAAATTCCGGCGCAGCCGATTATGTGATTACGGGCTGCGGGACGGGAGAGGGGGCCATGCTGGCCTGCAATTCCTTTCCCAAGGTTCTGTGCGGACATATCGAATCCCCTCTGGACGCATATCTGTTTTCTCAGGTAAATGACGGAAACTGCGTGGCGCTTCCCTTTGCGGAGAATTTCGGATGGGGCGGGGAGCTGAATCTGGAATATATCTTTGAGAAGCTGTTCTGTGCGCCGGGAGGCGGCGGATATCCTCCTGAAAGGGTGGAGCCGGAGCAGCGGAACAAAAAAATTCTGGATAAAGTGAAGGAAGTGACCCATACTGATATTGTGACCATCCTGAAGAAGCTGGACAGGGAGCTGGTAAAGGGCGCTCTGGCGGGAGAAAAGTTCAGGGAGTACTTCTTTGACAACTGCAGATGCGACGAGATCGCCAAGGCAGTGAGAGAGATTCAGAACGCATAAATGCAGTTTTGTTGTATGCATATAGGAAAAAATACGGCCTGCGGACAGCGGGCGGACAGGAGAAGAGATGAACGCAGTATTAGAGCAGATCAGTAAAATCGGCATCGTTCCCGTGGTGAAGATCGACAGGGCGGAGGATGCGCTGCCACTGGCGAAGGCACTGTGCGCCGGGGGGCTTCCCTGCGCAGAGGTGACCTTCCGCACGGATGCGGCGGCTGAGGCCATCCGCATCATGACCGAGAACTTTCCCAATATGTGCGTGGGAGCAGGCACTGTGCTGAACCCGGAGCAGGTGGATGCGGCGGTGGCCGCAGGGGCGAAGTTCATCGTAAGCCCGGGCCTGAATCCCAGAACGGTGAAGTATTGCATCGAGAAGAACGTGCCCATCACCCCCGGCACATCCAGCCCCTCGGACATCGAGCAGGCCATCGAGCTGGGGCTTGACGTGGTGAAGTTCTTCCCGGCGGAGCAGTCCGGCGGTCTGGCCAAGATCAAGGCCATGGCGGCTCCCTATGTAAACATGAAGTTCATGCCCACCGGCGGCATCAATGCCAAGAACCTGACCTCCTACCTTGATTTTAACAAGATCATCGCCTGCGGCGGATCATGGATGGTTCCGGGAGACCTGATTAACGAGGGGGCATGGGACAGGATCGAGCAGCTCACCAGAGAAGCGGTTCAGACCATGCTGGGCTTCGAGCTGGCCCATATCGGTGTGAACACGGAGAGCAAGGAGGATGCCGACAAGGCAGCCGCAAGGCTCTGCTTCCTGTTCGGCCTGCCGGCCAAGGTGGGCAGCGGCGGAACCTTTGCAGGCACCATCGTGGAGGTGCTCAACCAGCACGGCAGAGGCACCCACGGACATATCGCTATCAGGACGAATTATATCGAGCGGGCCATCAACTATATGAGCACCGTGCTGGGCGTGGAGTTCCATGAGCCCCTGATGAACAACGGAAAGTGCAACGCCATCTACCTGAAGGAAGAGGTGGCCGGATTCGCAGTGCATCTTCTGCAGAAATAGTTTTGGGTCAAAAGGGTTTTAGAGAGAAACGCTTTTGGTCACGGAAACAATCAGTGATTCGGTGATCCGGAAAAAGGCGGATCTGCGAAAAAGGATTTGTGAGAAAGGATTTGACGAAAATGGCTAAGGTAATTACCATGGGGGAAATCATGCTGAGGCTGTCCACCCCCAACTTCGAGAAGTTCATTCAGGCGGATGAGTTCGACGTATGCTACGGCGGCGGCGAGGCCAACGTGGCGGTGTCTCTGGCCAACTATGGCCATGACGCCCAGTTCGTCACTGCGGTTCCCGCCAACGAGATCGGCGAGTGCGCCGTGGCCGCCCTGCGGAAATACAACGTGGGTACCGGGCACATCGCCAGATGCGGCGAGAGGCTTGGCATCTATTTTCTGGAGAGCGGCTCTTCCATGAGGCCCTCCAAGGTGGTTTATGACAGGGCCCATTCCTCCATCTCCACCGCCACGGCAGCGGACTTTGACTTCGACGCCATCTTTGACGGGGCGGACTGGTTCCACTTTACCGGGATCACCCCGGCCGTGTCCGATGCGGCGGCGGCACTGACCGAGGAGGCGCTGAAGGCGGCCAAGAAGCACGGCGTGAAGGTTTCCGTGGACCTGAATTTCCGCAAGAAGCTCTGGTCCTCGGAGAAGGCCCAGAGAGTCATGAAGAACCTGATGCAGTATGTTGACGTGTGCATCGGCAACGAGGAGGACGCAGAGCTGGTGCTGGGCTACAAGCCGGGCAAGACGGACGTGACCAGCGGCGATCTGGAGCTGGCGGGATACAAGTCCATCTTTGAGCAGATGGTTGCGGACTATAATTTTGAGTACTGCGTGTCCTCCCTGAGAGTGAGCCGTTCTGCCTCCGACAACGGCTGGTCGGCCTGCATCTATTCCAGAGACACCAAGGAATTCTATCATTCCAAGGAGTACAGCATACATCCCATCGTGGACCGGGTAGGCGGCGGCGATTCCTTCGCAGGCGGCGTGATCTGCGGCATGCTGGACGGCAAGGACTTCAAGTCCGCTCTGGAGTTCGGTGTGGCGGCCTCTGCGCTGAAGCATACTATCCCTGGCGACTTCAACCTTGTATCCAGAAAGGAAGTAGAGACGCTGGCGGGCGGCGACGCTTCAGGCCGGGTACAGCGCTAGTCATGAAGTCCGGACAGAGGGCAGCCCGGAAGAAATAGCACGTTGAAACTGCAAAAGCCGTTGAGTCGTCTGATTCAGCGGCTTTTGTGTCAGGTGCATCAGCTGCAGAACTGAGTAGACTTGCCTGAGGGCAGTTTTTGCGAAGGCATATCGGAAAGCTGTGACAGAAGCAGGGCGGTAAGTGAACAAATATATTAGAAGGGCGGTATAAACATATGTATGACATGAAACCGTATCTGGAGACCATTGAGAAGGTCATCGCACAGGGACCTTATCAGGACACATGGGAGTCCTTGTCCCGTTATCAGGTGCCGGAATGGTACAAGAACGCAAAGTTCGGTATTTTCATCCACTGGGGAATCTACAGTGTCCCCGGCTTCGGCAGCGAATGGTATTCCCGGAACATGTACATAAAGGATTCCCAAGAATTCAAGCATCATGTGGAGACCTACGGAAAGCATTCGGAATTCGGCTACAAGGATTTCATTCCCATGTTCCGGGCTGAGAACTTCGATCCCGACGCATGGGCGGAGCTGTTCGCTCAGGCAGGCGCCAAGTACGTGGTGCCGGTGGCGGAGCATCATGACGGCTTCCAGATGTACGCCAGCGAGATATCCCACTGGAATGCGGCCCAGATGGGGCCCAAGAGGGACGTGCTGGGAGAGCTGAAGGAGAGCTTCGGGAAGAAGGGGCTCGAGACGGGGCTGTCCTCCCATAGGGTGGAGCACTGGTTCTTCATGAGCCACGGGAAGGAGTTCGACAGCGACATCAAGGAGCCTTTGGAGAGAGGGGATTTCTACTGGCCCTCCATGCCGGAGCCCAAGGATCACTTCGACCTTTTCAGCGAGCCCATGCCCACGGAGGAGTATCTGCAGGACTGGCTGGTGCGCTGCTGCGAGCTGGTGGACAAGTACCGTCCCAAGGTGGTGTACTTTGACTGGTGGATACAGCACAGCTCCGTGAAGCCTTATCTGAGGAAGTTCACGGCATACTATTATAACCGTGCCGCAGAGTGGGGCACGGAGGCAGTGATCAACTACAAGCAGGACGGGTATCAGTTCGGCTGCGCCGTGCCGGACGTGGAGAGAGGACAGTTTGCGGACGTGAAGCCCTTTTTCTGGCAGACGGACACCGCCATCGCACTGAACTCATGGGGCTATACCAAGAACAACAACTACCGTCCCGCAGAGGACATTCTCTGCGATCTGGTGGACATTGTCAGCAAGAACGGCTGCCTTCTGCTGAACGTGGGCCCCAAGCCCGACGGAACCATCACGGAGGAGGACAAGGCGGTGCTGCTGGCCATCGGCGACTGGATGAAGACGAATGGCGAGGCTATTTACGGCACTTCTGTGTGGAGAAAGTACGGGGAAGGCCCTACCCAGATCGTGGAGGGACAGTTCTCCGACGGCATCAAGAAAAACTTTACCTCCAAGGATTTCCGCTTCACCACAGCAGCCGGGAACCTCTACGCCACGGCTCTGAAATGCAGCGAGGACGGAAATTACTGCATCAGGACGCTGGCGTGTCAGGATGCCTCCAAGGAAGCCAATTTCCACGGCATCATCAAGAAGGTGGAAGTCCTCGGCGGCGACGACACGCTTACATGGAGCCGGGACGGAGAGGGCCTGCACATCAGCAGCAGCGTGAAGAGCAGTGCGCCCGTTGTATTCAAGATTACGGTTGACTAAGATTCGACCTTTTTGGGACAGGATCTCTTAGGGATTCATTTCCTGCAGTCTGCTGCGGGAAATATGTTTCGTCATCAGAGCCAGCCCCCGCAGGAGTCTGATCTCCCGGGGGCCGGCCTTTTTAGTCTGGATAATGGCCGCTCCGCAGGGCATGGCGCGGAAGGGCAGCGGGATTCGAGGAGGCAGGGAATATGAGATTTTTTGATCTAGTGAATATAGCGTCCCGGTATTTTAAAATCGGAATCGCAGCGGCGCTGTCTGTGGGGCTCTGTGTGCTTCTGGGATATTTTGTGGTGTACAGAAAAATTTTTAAAGGGCAGAGGAAAATCCGCTGGAAGAGATTTTTATGGTGGGGAATATTCATCTGTTATCTCTGCGTTGTCTTGGGCGCAACGCTGTTCAGCCGCAGTGAAATCTGGTCCGGCGGCAGGATTGAGCCATTGTTCTATTCTTATAAGGATGCATGGATTGACGGCTCCAAGCTGGCTTGGAGGAACATCATTCTGAATTTCTGTATGTTTGTTCCCCTTGGCTTCTGGCTTCCGCTGGGGATGAAGAAGCTGCGCAGGTTCTGGAAGACATACCTTTCCGGCTTCGCTTTTTCTCTGCTGATCGAATGCACGCAGCTGTTCCTGCGGCGGGGGATCTTTGAACTGGACGATATTATGGGAAATACAGCGGGGACGATGATCGGATACGGTCTGTTTGCCATAGGGGCCTTTTTTGCCGTCCGAAGAGAGGGCAGTAAAAGAGAAAGCAGCAAAAGAGACAGTAAAAGAGAGGGCTGCAGAAAAGCGGGCAGAGGAAATGAAAATGGCAGCGCAGAAAGGTGTAGAGCAGAAGGGTTCCTAAAAAACGCTGTGCTCCTTGGTCTGCTGCAGCTGCCCCTCATTTTGACGGTTGCTGTGTTTGCGGTGATTTTCTGGAAATATGACAGGCAGGAATTGGGGAATCATCCCTATCAGTATGTTGAGGCCTACGACAGCGCCAGAATCCACATGACGGGAGAGAGGAGCTTCTGTACAGAGGAGAGGGAGCTTCAGGTATATGAAGTGGGCATACTGACAACAGAAGCTGCGAAGGAAAAGGGAGAACGGATTTTTGCGGCGCTGGGCACCTCGGCAGACGATTCCCGGACAGATATATATGATGAAACAATAGTTATGTATTCTGAAGCGGGCAGCTATCATCTTTGGATCGATTATCAGGGAGGAACCCTGTGGCTCACCAGCGTTGATGTGCTTTTTTCGGAGGACCATGCCCGGTCGGAGCCGGTAACGGGCGCTGACGAGTCCGAGATTCGGGACGCCCTGCGCACAATGGGATTCGAGCTGCCCAAGGACGCTGTTTTCAGGGAGCTTGGGTTCGGCACCTATCAATTTGATGCCGTCATGTCGGAGACGGAACAAGGAATCGTGAATGGAACTTTCATATGCGATTATTATGGAAAGGGGAAGGGAATCGGAGAACTATCGGATCAGCTGATTACCTGCACCCCATATAAGTCCTATGGGGCGATCAGCCAGCAGGAGGCCTACGACCGGATCGCAAAGGGGGAATTTAAGGCATACAGAGGGACAGAGCATTTAGAGATT
>CANOFQ010000072.1 GCA_947565325.1 uncultured bacterium | reverse complement strand
CATCTGTCCCCCGACTGCCGCTATTTTCTGGCTGCGGCATTCTTTTCCTTGATCTTCTTCATCAGCATTTCTTTTACGTCTCTGGCTTTATCCTTCATACGGGGATTCGCCGTCTTGGACGTGATAAGTCCTGTAATCAGACGGCTCGCCACATCATACTGCTCAAAACGCATTGCCGTCACGGAGATCAGGAAATCCACCGTTGGCTCATCCATGCCGCACATCGGGAAACTCTCGGTCTGTCTCGCCGCCAGGAATCCTTCCAGCGCATTTCTCAAAAATTCGTCCTCCTCCGCCTGGCACTGTTTCTTTTTCTAAACCTATGTACCTTCTCTATAGTGCCTTTTCAGGCATACTATAAATGATACACCATTCGCCACATCTCCATAATACATCATATCGGAAGAAAAGTCAATATGACCTTCACTTTTTTCATTTTTTATTTTGATCCGTCTTGTTTCTCTCCCGAAGCTCCGAGAAGAACTTCTTCAGCAGTACGCTGCACTCTTCCTCCAGAACGCCTCTGGTCACTGTTGCCTGATGATTGAACTGGGGCATCTCCAGAATGTTCAGGACGGAGCCGCCGCAGCCGGCCTTGGGATTCATGCAGCCCATGACCACCTCCGGGATGCGGGCCTGAATGATGGCTCCGGCACACATCTGGCAGGGCTCCAGCGTGATGTAGATGGTGCACTCCTCCAGACGCCAGTCCCCCATCTGCTTGCTGGCCTTCCTGATGGCGGTGATCTCCGCATGGGAGAGGGTATTCTTGTCCGTGTTGCGGCGGTTGTAGCCCCTGCCGATGATCCTTCCCTCATGGACGATGACGCACCCGATGGGCACCTCCCCGAGGGCGTAGGCCTTCTTCGCCTGCCTGAGGGCCTCCTTCATATACTTTTCCTGCACGCTTCTGATCACTGCCATGGCCTCTCTCCTTTTGCCAGCCTTTTTCATGGGCTGCCCTTTTCCTTACGGACCCGTCCTTCCTCTCACGGCCGTTTCTTTGAGGTACGCCAAAAAAGCATCTGGAGCCTTATCTCCAAATGCTCTTCTGTGAAAATATTTATCCGTTATCGGCCCTCTCTCAGCCGCCCGATGAACCTCCGGAGCCTGACCATGGATTCCTTCAGGTTCTCCAGCGAGGAGGCATAGGAGATGCGCAGATATCCCTCGCCGCAGTCGCCGAAGGCCGTCCCCGGCACCACCGCCACCCTCTCCTCCTTCAGGAAGCTCATGGCGAAGTCCTCGCTGGTCATGCCGAACTCCTTGATACAAGGGAAAATGTAGAAGGCCCCATAGGGCTCGAAGCACTCCAGTCCCATCTCCCTGAAGGCATGGACCAGAAATCTTCTCCTCTGGTTATAGGCGGTACACATTTCCGCCACATCCTCGTCGCTGTTCCTCAGCGCCTCTATGGCCGCATACTGGCTGGTGGTAGGAGCACACATGATGGCGAACTGATGGATCTTGAGCATCTGCTCTATGATGGGGGCCGGCCCACAAGCATATCCCAGCCTCCAGCCGGTCATGGCGAAGGCCTTGGAGAAGCCGTTGATCAATATGGTGCGCTCCTTCATGCCCGGAAGCTGGGCAATGGACACATGCTTCTCCTTATAGGAAAGCTCGGAATAGATCTCATCCGACATGACATATATGTCATGCTTCAGGATCACCTCTGCGATCTCCTCCAGATCCTTCTGCTCCATGATGGCGCCGGTGGGATTGTTGGGGAAGGGCAGGACAAGGATCTTGGTCCTATCCGTGATGGCCTCCTCCAGCTCCCGGGCCGTCAGCCGGAACTCGTTCTCCGCCTTCAGGCTGATGATCACGGGCTTCGCCCCTGCCATCACCGCACAGGGCTCATAGGAAACGAAGCTGGGCTGGGGGATCAGCACCTCGTCGCCGGGATTGATCATGGCCCGGAAGCCGATGTCGATGGCCTCCGACCCGCCCACTGTCACCAGCACCTGCTTCAGGGGATCCTCGTAACGGATTCCCTGCTTCCTCTCCAGATAGCGGCAGATCTCCGTCCGCAGCTCGTTCAGGCCTGCGTTGGAGGTATAATGGGTGCGCCCCCTCTCCAGAGAATAAATGCCCTCGTCCCGGATATGCCACGGCGTGTCGAAATCCGGCTCGCCCACGCCCAGAGAAATCGCATCCTTCATCTCGCTGGCGATATCGAAGAATTTCCGGATTCCAGAGGGCTTGATCTCTACTATTCTGTCTGCCAAAGGATTTCTCATGGGGTGATCATCTCTCTTTCGTCTTCTTTTTTCCAGCCAAGCACGGTACCGTGGTCCTTGTACTTCTTCAGGATGAAATGGGTGGCTGTGCTGAGCACGGACTCCAGCGGGCTCAGCTTATCCGACACAAAGGCGGACACGTCCCGCAGGGATTTTTCCTCCAGTATCACCATCAGATCGTATCCCCCTGAGATCAGGTAGCAGCTCTTCACCTCTGGATAGCGGTAGATGCGCTCTGCGATGCTGTCGAAGCCCTGCCCTCTCTGGGGCGTCACCCGCACCTCGATCAGCGCTGTCACCTTCTCATTGGAAGTCTTTTCCCAGTCGATCAGGGTATGGTAGGCACAGATGATTCCCTCTGCCTCCAGCGCAGCCAGCTCATTGGCCACCTCTGCCTCCTCTGTTCCCAGAAGCACCGCCAGCTCTCCCAGATCGATCCGGCTGTTCTTCTCGATCACCTTCAATAGCTCTTCTCTCATACTGCTCACTTCAGTCTCCTCCCTTCGCTATGTATGCGCTCTCAGAATCCCAGAGCCGCTTTTCATTGAAATCCAATGCCCCTTTTCATCTAAATCCAATGCCCCTTTTCATTAAAATTTCTACGTGGTTGCGCCGGGCCCGCCCAGCGTACCATAGACTGCGTCCTGCTTGGGCCGATCCATGTATCGGATCTCGTCCCCGTTGATCAATATTCTGTCGTTGCTGTCCGTGACCTTCCCTGCCAGAACCGCCGGAATGTGCTCTCGCTCCAGAGCCGCCACAAGCCCCGGCCCGTCTTCCGTGACCATGATCAGGCAGCCCCCCGACAGAAGCTCGTAGGGATTTGCACCACAGTGCTCGCATACCTCCACTGTCTCCTGACGCAGGGGGAGCCTTCGCAGATCCACGGACAGCCCCGCTCCCCCGCCCTCCGCCAGCTCCCAGAGCGCCCCCAGGATGCCTCCCTCCGATGCGTCGTGCATGGCGCTTACACCGAAGCCGGCGGCGATTCTGGCCTCCGGCACCACGGACAGATATCTTCCGAAGCCCTCCGCCTCCTCCACCAGATAGGCGGGATACCGTTCCAGAAGCTTTTCCCGGTACCGCCTCGCCAGAAGGGCCGTCCCCTCCAGACCGATCCATTTGCTGAGAACCACGTCCTGCCCCGGGCACAGTCCTCTCCTGACGGTTTCCCCGGCAGTCTTCTCCTTCTTGTCCCGCTCCGCCTCAGGCCTTCTTCCGGCTGCTTCAGCCTTTTCCGGCTGCGGCTTTCTTCCGGCAGCATCGGCCTTCCCGTCCGGAGACAGCCTCCCCCCGGCAAAATCCTTATCCCGCACCAAGCCCACTCCTGCGACCACGGCAAGAACCGAGGCCGCCCCCTTGGTGACCCGGGTCTGGCCCCCTATGATCTCCATGTTCAGCTTTTTGCATTCCGCCTCCGCCTCGGCCATCAGTGTCCTGACGTCCGCCTCCTGCGCCGTCTCCGGCAACAGAAGCGCCACCTGCGCCCCAATGGGCTCTGCGCCACCTGCCGCCAGATTGTTCGCACATCTTTGTATCAGGCTGCCTATGGTCACGGCAGGCTCCAGAGCAGTCCGTCCCTCCGGCGGCTCTCCCTCCCATGACACCGGGCCCTCCTGCATGCAGAAAGCGGTTCCCATATCTTCACCGAATGACAGAATGGCGCAGTCCCTTCCAATGCCTGCGCCACTCTGCACCGTTTCACTTTCGGTATCTATCAGCCTTAAAACCGAGCGTTTCAAGGCATTCTCCGGCAATTTGCCAATCCTCATACGAATTGTCCTATCTCATCTCCGTCAGGCAGAATTTTCTATCTGCCTTTCTCACTTCTCCTGCCTGACCTCTCCTGCTTTTTCATCTAACTGACAGTTGTGTCATTACTGCAATTTCCCAACCTATGGCAACAACACCAGCGGTCCGTCCTATTCCACAACCGTACCGGCGGTCCGTCCTATTCCCCACCTGTCTCCTCGGGCGGCGCAGGAGGCGGCAGAAGAATTGCCAGCACATTCTGCACATGGTCGATGCTGCCCGTACCGATGGCCGCCATGATCTGCTCATAGGCCTCCGGATTCTCCGTGGCCACGCCCACCACCGCAGTTCTGGGCACCATCTTATAGCTGCTGCTGTTGACCTGCGTCCTGCTCACCTCCACGCCGTTCTCGGTCACTACCTTCCACAGCCGGGCCTTTTTGCCCACAAACATACCGGAGGTTGTGATATAGCCAAGCGGCTGGTTGGCATCCGCCTGGATATCGTCCGCAGGAGGATAGAGCACCTGCAGCACCTCGCTCTCAAATCGGATCTCCCGGTTGGGGTCTCTGGTCTCTTTACCGTAAATGGTCACGGTGATGCTCTTGCCCTCGATGGTGCTCTCGATGTAGACCGGTGTGTCCTGATTGTTTTTAAAGACAAAATCCTTACCGGAACCGCTGACAGCTGCATCCGCCGCAGGCTCCACATAGGTCACCACCATGGAATGGTTGTATCTGGTCACCACCTCCAGCTCCGCCAGAAGCACGGCGTCATAAAGGGTGGTGGAGACCTGACAGACACCGCCGCCCAGACTCTTCACCAGCCGCCCGGACTCATAGGAGCCTGCCATGAAATAGCCGTTTGCCACGGAAAAGGGCATCACTGCGTCACATGTGGAGAACTCCTCTCCCGGATAGAGCAGCGTTCCGTCGATATGCTTGCTGCCCGTGGCAATGTTTGCCGCCCTGCCCGCATCAGAATCATAGTAGTAGGTAGTAAAGGTTCCCAGCACGTCCTTGACCGACGCAAGCTCCTCCCTGCTGCCCTTGGGCTTCTCCTCTCTTATCTCCAGCGGCAGGACGCAGGCCTCCCGGTTCCACTCCTCGGAGAGGAACTTTTCTATCTTGTCCGCCGAAGCGTCTATATCCAGCGCATAACCGCTCTTTCCCTCCGTGAGCTTAAACTCCCCGTTCTCCCGCTTCAGATCCCAGCTCACCGCCTCCTGATCATACCCGGTG
Organism: uncultured bacterium; assembly: GCA_947565325.1. GTDB lineage: Bacteria > Bacillota > Clostridia > Lachnospirales > Lachnospiraceae > Acetatifactor. The sequence continues at coordinate 6,598 of CANOFQ010000072.1, read as the reverse complement.
CATTTCTCCTCCACCACGGCCTTTATAAGGGCCGGATCAAAGGACAGTTCAACGGGAAGAACCAAGTTCTCGTGCTCCAGATCCTTCATGATCTTATACCGCTCGATCACATTGCCGCTTTTTCCTATGCTCAGAGCCTCCGTCACCATCTCTGCATTGGCCCACTCCAGCCCGAATTCTCCGGCGGTGGCAGCGATCTGCACGCCCCCTACGGTCTGCAGGGTGATCTCGGTGCTCTTCAGCCCCTCCACATAGGCCCTGACGGCTTCCTCCGCCTCCTCCCGGCCAAGCCCGGACAGATCCACGCTGCCGGCAAAGATTCCTCTCCTGACAGTGTCCTTTTCCTCTGCCCTGGCCGTCATGCCGGCCAGCAGGAGCATCCCGGCCAGCAATACCGAAAAGCAACCCCGCCTCATCCATCTTTTCATGACAATACCCCTTCCTTCGATACCCCTTCCTTTATTCCTTCCCATCGTTTCATGCAATTCTCATCGCCCTCCTGCGACTTTACACAATTCTTCTCAATCAGGCGGCTTCCGACGATTCCCCTCTTGAACTAATAAAACAAATATGATACAGTTGGGATAATCATTGCAAGCACCAGAATGATGATGATCACAGCCGAGACTTTACGTCTTGTTTTCTTATTATTTAGATTGAACATATCAGAGCTCCTGACTGCCCCCAAGGGCGTACACACGGCCCCATGCCGTGGCAAAATCTATCTTTACGAAAGGATATTATATATGAGTTTCGGACTTTTGGCAAGCTTTATCGTATTCGCAATCCTCATTTCATACAACATCAAAAGGCAGGCAAGACGCAAGGACAGCGGCGAAAGGGATTTCTGGAAACGAGAATCTCTGTCCAACTCCGTCCGCCGTAAATCTCTCGACGGGCTGGACTATATCCACATCCCCTTGGAGAGCTTCCCCACCCATCTGCTGGACGACGATCCTGAAGTGATGGACTGTATCAATATCATTGAGTCCCTTACCTCCCAGAAAATCGTGAACCTGACCGGCTGGTCCAACACGGACCTGAAGCTGGAGTACGGCACCGCCAACATCACCCTCCTCTCGGAATATGACCAGAACTACACTCTGCTGGTGCGCACCCTTCAGAAATGGGCAGATGCCCTGCAGCAGGCCGGCTATGGGTCCGAGGCCGTTCTGCTGATGCGGTTCGCAGTCAGCACCCGGACGGACGTGAGCCGTACTTATTACCAGCTGGCGGAATTTTGGGCCTCCCACGGGGAGGCCTTCCGGATCGAAGAACTGATCCGTACTGCCGAAAGCCTGCAGTCCTCAAACAGGGAGGCTATCCTTCGGCACCTGAAACAGCTGCGGGAGAATGCAGCCCCCTGAGCCCCGCCCATTCCCCTGCAAAAGCGCTGCGGTTCCTATATTCGATTATTCTTATTTACATTCATTCATATTCGCTCTCATGCTCCAGTATACTTCCGGTGAGGGCATCAATATCATATTCATATTCCGTGCGGTCTTTCCTGAATTCCACCTCATATTTGGCATATCCGTCTTCCTGCTCCAGCTCCGTCTTGGTAAAAACCACATCCGATGTTTCAAATCCGGCATGGGAGGCGGCAATGGCTCTGGCCTGGTCCGCCCCGATATAGCCGCTTCCCGCCGCCGTGTTCCCGTCGCTTCCCTGTGCGCCTGCCGAGGGAAGCCCGTTCCGAAGCAGCTTCATCCCCTTTTCCAGAATTGCGCCGGTGGAAGCGTCAATCTCATAATCGTATTCCGCACTACCCGCCAAAAACGCTATCTCGTATACCTGCACCCCGTCATCCCAGTCCAGCTCACTCTCCGTGAACAAGGCAGACGCTCCGACCACCCCTGCGTCCGCCAGCGCCAGGGACTGGGCCGTCTCCAGATCCACCGGGCCGTTCTGGCTGTTCCAGACACCCTTTGCGTCTCTGGACAGAATCACGCCGGTAACAGCGTTTATTTCGTAGTCATGCTCTGCCCCGCCTGCAAAAAATTCTATCTCGTATACCTGCACCCCGTCATCCCAGCCCAGCTCGCTCTCCGTGAACCGGGCATTCCCTGCGTCCACCCCTGCATCTGCCAGCGCTATGGACTTGGCCGTCTCCAGATCTATGGAATCGTTCTGGCCTGGCTGGTTTCCCTGCTGGCCGCCCTGGCCTGAGCCCTCCGCATCTGACGGATTCCCCTGCTGGCCGCTCTGGCCTGAGCCCTCTGTACCTGACGGATTCCCCTGCTGGCCGCTTTGGCCTGAGCCCTCTGTGCCTTCTTGGCCTGCGCCCTGACCCGAGCCTTCCGTGCCTTCTTGGCCTGCTTCCGGCTGGCCCGCACCCTGCTCATTCCCTGCCGCCATGCTTCCTGAGCCCTCTGAGGGCTTTCCGAAAATCGCCTCCACCCTCACTCCCTTGACTGCGCCAGTGAAAGCGTCTATCTCATAGCTGTACTCATATTCCTTGCTGAAAAAGTCAAATTCATAATACTGCTCTCCCTTTTCCTTCTCCAGCTTCTGCTTTGTGACCGTCACCTCCTGCTCCGACACCCCTGCATCCGCCAGGGCATAGCCGAACGCAGTCTTTCGATCCATGACGGTACCGCTCTTCCCTGCGCCCGCCGCAAGGGCGATGCCCGTTCCTATGGCCGCCAGCACCACCACTGCACACACAATGGAAATAGCGGCATTCCGAAAGGAAGAAAAGAAAGTTTTTAATGTTTTCATGCAAAATCCTCCCGATACAATATTTTTACTGTTGCAGACATGCCTTGATAACTGATCTGTCATTTTATTGTCAGGGTCTGCCCATGCCTACGGAAGCATCTTTCCTGAACCGAAAAACCTTTCCTCCCGGTCAAGAACCTTCTCCAAATCGGGGAACCTCCTCGCCACGCCAAGCTCCTTCTCCAACCCGGGGAGCCTCCCCCAAAAACAGCTCCCTGCATGACCGGCCCACTGCCCTCATATACTGTAACAACATCCCATCCCAAGGTGATATTTTGAAAAAGCAATCCCGTTTTTCCCCCAGACAGCTGGTGTTCGGAGCTGTCTTTCTTCTGATCTTCACGGGCATGACCTTCTTCCTCTTCGCCTACAAGCGTGACGAGAAGCGTTTCGCCAATGTTACCTCCCAGCTGTTCACCGAACAGATGCAGGCCAATACCCTGAACATGCACTATACGCTGGCAGACCCGGAAGCCTTCGGCATCTATGACTATACCCCTACCCTTGCCTGCTACCGCTCCGAGGCCTCCCTGCGCAGTCAGGCAGGCACAGAGAACGCTCTGGCGGCCCTGCAGGCAATACATACGGAAAAGCTTTCCGAGTCCGATGCCTATCTGTGCCGGCTGCTGATCCGCTCCCTGACCAACTCTCTGGAGCTGAGCGCTTTTCCCTACTACAGCGAACCTCTCTCCCCCTCCTCCGGAGCTCAGTCCCAGCTGCCCATTCTGCTGGCAGAATACACCTTCCGCAGCAAAAAGGACGTGGAGGATTATCTTGCGCTGTTAGATCAGACCGACGAATACTTTGCCTCCCTGCTGACCTACCAGCAGGAGAAGACCGCCGCAGGCCTGCCTACCCCCGCCTCCTTCCTGAAAAAGGTGCGGGAACAATGTGACACAATCGTCACAAAAGAATCGCTGGAAGAGGGCAGCCACTTTCTGCAGACCACCTTTCAGGAACGGCTGGAGCCTTTGTTAAAGTCGGGCGAAATCACCCCGGCGCAGGCCCGCAGCTATGCGGAACAGAATGACCGGCTGCTGAAGACCGTGCTGCTGCCCGCCTACGGGACTCTGGGAGACGGCCTTCTGGTGCTGGAGGACGAATCCGTCCTTCCCTGCGGGCTGGCCGGGCTCCCTGACGGAAAAGCCTATTATGAAAAGCTGCTGGTCTCCCAGACCGGCTCCTACCGCCCCATAGACGAGATTCAGGAGCTTCTGTCCCGCCGTTTTTCCGATGAATACGACCAGATCTCCCGCCTTCTCGCCAGCCATCCCGAGCTGGCTGGCAGCTACGGCAGAGAGAACGGGGAGGCTTTTCCCTACAAGGATGCCGCCCAGATGCTGCTGGATCTGCAGAAGCGCATGGGAGAGAGCTTTCCCGCCCTTCCGGACGGCACGGCGCAGGCAGCGGTAAAGGCCCTCTCCTCCAGTCTGGAGCCCTACTGTGCCCCTGCCTTCTATCTGACGGCGCCTCTGGACGATACCAGCTCCAACACCATCTACATCAATCAGCAGAAAACCCCCGGCGGACTGGATCTGTACACCACCCTCGCCCATGAGGGCTATCCCGGCCACCTCTACCAGACCGTCTATTACAACCGTCTGGCATATCCCACGGGGGAACGCCCTGTCAGAGAGCTTCTCTGGTACGGCGGCTATCAGGAGGGCTGGGCGCTGTACGTGGAATTTCTGTCCTATGACTACGCCTCCCTGCTGCTACAGGAATACGGGCAGGACACTGCCGCCCTTTCCGCCCAGCTGGAAAAGCACAACCGCAGCCTGCAGCTTAGCTTGTATTCCCTTCTGGACATCCTGATCCACTACGAGGGTGCCTCCTACAGCCAGATCGCCAAAGTGCTGGAAAACTTCGGCTACGAGGACGCCTCCGCCGTCCGAAGCCTATACAATTATATTGTTCAGGAGCCCTGCAATTACCTGAAATACTATCTGGGCTATCTGGAGATTCTGTCCCTGCAGGACACGGCAAGGCAGCTGTGGAGGGAGGCTTACACTGACTACCGCTTCCACTGCTTCTATCTGGACAGCGGCCCCTCGGACTTCCTGAGCCTGCAGGAGAGGCTCAGGGACTCTGTTCCTCCATCAGACTCTCAAGGTACCCCCGATCCCACAGAAGTATCTTAAGGCGTTTCGCCGCCTCCACCGCAGGCTGGGTGAAATACTGGTTGGTGAGCACTGCCCCCACCATCCTATCATAATAATCCCTGCCTGCATAGGCCTCCTGAACCGCCTTGACACCCACTGGGGCCGTATAGCATTTACACTGGATGGCATAGGTCACGCCGTCCTTCTCGGCAAGAATGTCTACGCCATAGTCGCCGCTGCCTCTGGTGACCTCCACATCCTGAAAACCTGCCTTTTTCAGAAGCTCCGCACAGAAATATTCAAATTCATGCCCTTCCATCAGGTCGAATTCCTCCGGCCTGCGCCGCCTGACCCGCTGGCGCAGATAAAGCGCCATGCTGACGGCCATGGCCGCCGCTGTCACTGCTATGATGATAATGATCGGTGTATCCATGTACCCTGCTTCCTCCCGGCTGCCGCCTGCCGAGGACATGCCTTTCCAGACACCCCTGGCTGTATCTTTTCTTTTGACTTTGCTTTTGACTTTGCTTTTGACTCTGCTTTTGGCTTTGCTTATGCTTGCATCTGCGTTCCTATGCTGTATTATTTTCCCCACTTCTATTTTATTCGACAAAAAGCAAGAATGCAACTGATTTTTGTGAATCTCGCCGACAAGTTGCTTCGGCGTTACTTTCCATATTACTTTAAGCACTGTGATCGGGAAAATGTAGAATTGTGCAGAAATGTATAACAGAACGAGATGATTTGTCGTCATCAGTGCAGAACAGTTTCCTGCAGAGCGCAGGGAGCCCCCCGTCCCATCACTCTGCAGTATGCTGTCGGAATTCTTCCATGGACTCTGCCCGGGCTGCAAGCTTATGCCATTTTTTCAGCGTTTCCAGATCTTTCTGGCCGAAAACCTTTTCCCTTAGTTCCTCTGGCACGGGACCGATCTCTTCCAGCAGCTCTATGACTGCTTCGGCCTTTCCCTCGGCCCTTCCTTCAGCCTTTCCCTCAGCCCTTCCTTCTTCCCTTATACGCCTCTCGATCTCACAAGCCTTCATATACGCAAGCCCCACTTCCTTGTCCGATTTCACTTCCGTCACCATCCGGTGCAGCCTAGACAGACCCGCAGACCGTGCGTTTTCCGCAGTGGAATGCTCCATGTATGTGGCGAGCGCCTTAAGCTCCTCCGACGGCTCTCCCTCTGTCCCCTTTGTATAGAGGAACACCGTCCGGGCTCCGTCCTCATAGGACAGATCCGGTTCCTCCACGCATCCGTTTCTGATCGTGTACACCATCCTGTTCCGTCCGAACGGATCACATGTTGTGATAAATATCACGGCCACGTCCCGCAGGGAACTGTAGTCTTCATCTGCCGTCAGGTTCCCTGCGTCTATCTTCGCATGGTAGAAACGGACTCTGCGGGGCAGTGTGGCCACACTCTCTGTCCTGCCGCCCCTGTCCGGCTCCATGTCAAAGATTTCCCCGCCTTCCTCGTCAAGGTAGACATCCAGCCGCACACCGTGGCTTCCCGGTTCTTCCCCGTACCAGACCTTCTGCGGCACCACTGTAAGATGCCCTATCCTGCGCTGCAGGATACACTCGAGGATAAAGCGGGCGGCCTCCTCTCCATACTTCTTGTGTGTGGTTAGACTGTGAGCCAGAAAGTCATCCACAAGGTTCATGTCTGCCAGTTTCTTCATCTTCCCTCCTGTTCCAGACAGGAGGCCACACACGGTACGCTCCTGCCTTGCATAAATAAATTGGGTTCCAAAGCATAGAGTTTCCGAATG
>CANOFQ010000071.1 GCA_947565325.1 uncultured bacterium | reverse complement strand
CACGGTCAGCGCGACCATACTCTTTTCTAATTTTTCAGATCTTTTCTCAAAGACACAGAACGTGTCTCCCATGATTTGTCATGCACATGTATGCCGGACAAGCATAGAATAGCATATTTTATTGTTTCTTACAAGTATTTTATTACAATGCAAAAACATGGTACAAACACGATATGCCTGTCTACAGTCCTGTCCCTGCCATAGGCTTCACAAAACATCCAATATGGCACATCCCGAATACCGTTTCCTCACAAAGCTTCAATACGGCGTATCCCGAATGCCGTTTCCTCACAAAGCTTCAATACAGCATATCCCAATACCGTTCTCTCACAAAGCTTCAATATGGTATGTCCCAGATACCGTTCCCCCGCAGAGTTCTAATATAAATAGCCCCGCCTATACCGCTTTTAAGCCTTTACCGCTCCTCACACACCTGAAAAACGTAGAACTTCAGGTAATAGCTTTCCTCTGCTGCCCAGAGGATCGGATGGTCAGGACCCTGTGTGCGGAACTCCACCTGCCGCAGCCGCCTGCGGGCTCCGGCGGCCGCCTCCCGGATCGTCTTGGCGAACAGCTCCTGCTCCATGAAATGGGAGCAGGAGCAGGTTGCAAAGAAGCCTCCGTCCCGTACCAGCCTCAGGCCCCGCAGGTTGATCTCCCGGTATCCCTTCACGGCATTTTTCACGGAATTTCTGGACTTTGCAAAGGCAGGCGGATCCAGGATGACCACGTCGAACCTTTCTCCCTGCGCCTGCAGTTCGGGCAGCAGCTCAAACACATCCGCACACCGGAACCGCACCTTGTCCTCCAGATGGTTCAGTCTGGCGTTTTCCTCCGCCTGCTCCACTGCCAGCCGGGAGGAATCTACCCCGAGCACGCTCTCAGCCCCTGCGATTCCGGCATTCAGCGCAAAGGAGCCCGTATGGGTAAAGCAGTCCAGCACCCTTTTGTCCTTACAGAGCCTCTGTATGGCGGCCCGGTTGTTCTTCTGATCAAGGAAAAAGCCCGTCTTCTGCCCTTCTTCTACATCCACCATATACCTGACCCCGTTCTCCAGAATTTCCACCTTGGTGTCAAAGGGCTCACCGATAAAGCCCTTGACCCGCTCCATCCCCTCCTGCAGGCGCACCTTGGCATCGCTGCGCTCATAGATGCCCCGGATCCGGATTTCGTCCTCTGCCAGTACCCTTTTCAGTATACCCATAATGGTCTCTTTCCATCTGTCGATGCCCAGCGTCAGCGCCTCCACCACCAGCACATCGGAAAACTTGTCCACCACGATTCCCGGCAGAAAATCCGCTTCGCCGAAAATCAGGCGGCAGCTGGAAACGTCCACGACCCGCTTCCGGTATTCCCATGCATCTCTGACCCGCTTTTCCCAAAATGCCTCATCTATGACAGCATCCTTGTTCCGAGACAAAAGGCGCAGTGCAATTCTTGACTTCATATTAATGTAGCCGCAGCCCATGGGATAGCCATCGAAATCGTGAATCTCTACCACATCTCCATTTTCGTAGTCTCCTTTGATTGAGCCAATCTCATTGTCATATACCCATAAGCCGCCGGATTTCAGCGTCCGCCCTTCGCCCTTTTTCAAGGTCACTATCGTCTGATACATTTTTTCGTCCTCTCTTCCCAGAAATCAGTCCAGAAATCGTATACGGCCAACAAATAACTGCTCTCCCCTGATACTTGCTCCTGATCAGCGGATATCAATAAACTTTTTCAGATATTTCACGGTCGTTCTTTTGCCCATGATTCTGTCTCTTTTGCTTCTTAAATATTATGGGCATAAATATGTGTTTTGTCAATTGCTATAAACATTAAGCTTCCCGTTCTGAACATTAAGGCTGCCGCCCGCAAGCGCTGCGGTGCTCCAGTGGATGTTTAAACCTGAAACAAGCCTTTCACCTCAGCGTACTCAAAAATATGCTCGACAAGGTCTTCAAAAAATATTTGCTACTATATTCAATATGTTTTCAATACAATTTTTCAATAATATTCTTTTTTCACTTGACAATCCTTTTATTTTTATTTATTATTTTAATGTTGGAAATGCTGGAGGCCAAAAAATTTTGGGCTCTGCAGCAGATGTGGCGGCGCGTGGCTCAGCTTGGTAGAGCGCGGCGTTCGGGACGCCGAGGTCGCAGGTTCGAATCCTGTCGCGCCGATTATTTGAAATACCCATAAGCTACTCAAATTTTTGTCTGACTTCCAAGCTCTCTTTTCGGAATCATGTACATTTATGCATTGGGAACACCTTTCCGAAAAGAGATATGTCTCTGTACATAGCCGTCCTATCTCGGCAGCCGACACAGACGCATTCAGATAATACTCCTCGTCCTGCGTCTGCAGCGTCAGGGCAATGGCCTCCTGCAACAGCTGCACCTCATTTCTTTCTGTCTCAAAAACATCCTGAAAGGCAGCTTCCGATGCCTTGGCATAATTCCGTCGCTGAACCATGTCAGGAATATGAAACCTCAGAAACGGGATCAGGTTCCCGATATGGTACATCTCCCCCATGCTCTCCATAGGGTTTACATCCTTTCTCTTTCATTTGCCCCATGGCAGAACCCTCGTCAAGGAATCTGCAGCGGTCCCCGAGAAGACTCACGTACTCCCACAGCAGATTCGCAGAGCCCCTCAAAATAATTCACAAATTCCCCAAAACAGATTTACGAACCCTTCAAAGGGATTCACGGACTTCCCTGAGAAAATTCCTCATAGCATTCCGCCGCCAGAAACGCCGCTCCCATCCCCATGACCATATACATCGAAGCAGTATTCACAATCTGCTGAAAACTGAAGAAATTATTGAAGGTATAAGCCAGCAGAGAAAATCCGCAGGCTGCTGCCAGAGGCGTCCTGCCTATGTTTTTAAGAAAACCCGCCATGGCGCTGACCACCATTCCCACGAAGCATATCAGACCGAATATCCCTAAGTCAACAAGAATCGTCAGCCATTCGTTATGGACATTGGTAAGGATAAGATTGCCGAAGGCCGCCGTCAGCGGTTCCGTCAGCTCCGGGCTGCCGTCACTGTATATGTATGCCGCCATGGCATCCGGCCCTACGCCTACCAGCTTATGTAAAAAGTCCTGCTCCTGAAAACACCTTATGCCCGCCGTCCACGTCTCCCCCCGGTTACTGCCCCATCCTCCGGAGAAGGTAAAGATGCCGTACTGGGACAGAGGCCCAAGACTTCCCGGATGCACCGTATTCATGATTATCATAACCAAAAATCCCAAAAGCGACGCCGACACAATCGCCACAACTATATAACTACCTAGACGCATTGCTTTTTGGGGATATTTCCCCCCTTTGACCATATGCTGCGTCCACAGCAGAAACGCAAGCGACACAGCTGTCATAATAATTGGCAGGCTTCCGGCAGTCAGCAGGTCCATGACAGCGTCTGAATAATTTATCCCTTCCGGGAACACTGTCCGTAGGATATCCGTGACCAGGCACGCCCCTCCCAGCAGGAAAGCCATAAACCAGAACCGCTGCATCCTTTCTCCCTCGCCGGCCGAAAGCACCAGCAGGGCCAGCAGCACAGCTCCCAGTGCCACTATCCCGCTGGCGCTGCCCTGCGTCACCAGCGTCCCGAAGCCCAGCCCTCCGTAGCAGCTCAGGAGAACCTTCTGCCAGCGCCTCAGGCCGTTTCCCTGCCACAGCAGGGCCACGCCCGCAAAGAACACCGTCACTGCATAGCCGCAGTACCAGTTGATATTGCCGATGGTGGAAATAAACCCGGGATTTCGCATTTCCATCTCTATGGGATACACGCTGAAGCGGTTCAGGTATCCCAGCAAAAACACCGCAGCCGAAACCCCGAGCATCAGATACAGATACCCTTTTCTGGGCCTCCACAGCTTAGAGATGAGGAAATAGGATGCCAGCAGCGCCAGCTGTGTATACAGCCCCATGTACCATCCCTCTGCCCCCCACAGCGCCTTCTGCCGATAATCGGAGCACAGATAGGACACCGCCAGAGCCACACCGTACAGCCCTGCGAAAAGATCCGTCACAGAAAAACGGCGGCGCACCGCAGCCCCGAGCCTCGGCAGGAGCTGCTTTAAGCTCGCTCTCCTGCTTTTTCCCAAGCTTTGCCGAAGGTAAAATTTCAGCCACGAAAAAGAATGAACCGCCAGCAGCAAAATCACCGCTCCGCCCATATTCAGGCTCACCCTGCGAAAAAAAAGGCTCTTTTCCGTAGCGATGTAGCTGTAACCATGTTCCGAATAAAGTGGCAGCGCCACAGCCGTCAGCACAATATATGCACACACAAAATAATCTATCAGCCTACGGCTCCAGACTGCCATGCCGCCCGTCGATTTCTCCGTCTTCTTCCTCTGCGGATAGCCAGACATCCCATTTATCCCTCTCTCTTATATCAGCGCCATAAGGCCCGGTTTCTGAACGAAAAAAGCTAACGCTGCCCTCAGGCTCATCTTGAGCCGTTCAGGCCCTCACTGACATAGGATCCCTTTACTGTTTTCTCTTGTTCTCTCATTATCATAAAACATTCCGTTTTTTTCGTCAAACTCTTTTACTCTGTTTGCCAGTACCCCGTACCTGAGCCTTCTATGAATATTTCCGGGGATTTTTCGAGTCCGCAGGTTCAGAGACCCAAATAAGTTTGGTAGATGCGGAATCCTTCTCCGGCCCTCTTCCCACAGCATAAGTCACGTCCCCATCTGCCGCCTTCTCTTCTCCAAGCTGAGAAAGCATTGGTAGATAATGACAAATCCCAGAGGGCCCTCTATGATTCCCCATATGCCGAAGAGCTGGACCCCGGCATAGATAGAAAGCAGAATCGCAATCGGTGATACTCCGATCTTCTTTCCGATAAGCTTCGGCTCCAGCCATTCCCGAATGAATATACAGACAATGTACACTGCGATGCAGACTGCCGCCTGCACATAGCTCCCATAAAAAAGCTGCTGCACAGCAAGAGGCACCAGAACGATTCCCGTGCCGATGAAGGGCAGCGCATCCAGAATTCCCGCCAACAGTCCCCAGAGAACGCCGTGCCGTATCCCGCTGACCCCCAGCACACATGCCGCCAATGTCCCGATGATGCTCATAATGATGATCTGGGCCTTCACAAAGGTAGCGATATAGCGTATGATCCCGCAGGTGATCTCCAGATAGACATGACATTCCTCCCTGTCCAGAAGCCGGTTCATGATATTGTCATAATCCTTTGCCAGCAGCACCGTGGAAATGACAAAGATCACCAGAAAGCCGCCCAGGGATGCCAGCACCTTCGCATATTCCAGCGACTGGGACAGCACCCCCGGCAGGAGCTGCTGCTGGAAATAATCGATGCCTTCCTGAATTCTGGCAAAAAAGGTCTGCTCCAGATACTGACTGTCCATCTTCAGAGCCTTCCCCACCACCCTGCAGACCTGGTGCAGGATCACGGAGAGCTGAGCTTCCAGCGAATCCAGCCCCCTGACCCAGTCGGGCAGGCTTCCCACGATCCACGAGAAAAGCACCCATGTCAGCACCGCCAGAAATGCGCAGGCCAGAAGCAGGAGCAGCACAGCCCCTGCCTGCCTGTGAAGCTTAAGCTTCGCCTGCATCTTCTGGAGCAAAGGTCCGAAGATCGTCACGAAGAGCATGGCGACCAGTACGGGAGCCGTCAGGGGAACGATCTCCTTCAGGAAAAAATAAACTGCCCCCGTCAGAAGGAGCAGTACCACTACCCTATTATTTTTCAGCTTCTCTGCCATACCCTGTGCGCCCCCTTGCCCTGCTCTCTTTCTCCATGCAGAATCTGTACAATAGATAGTATGGCAGATTTTCACAGAGGAATTACTGGGAAAAAAAGGAAGGCGCACAGCTTCTGAGCTTCTCAGTTTCATTCGGAAAGGGAAAGGCCCCATTCAGGCCTTGCCGGGGAAGGAAAAGCCCCATTCAGGCCATATCGTGAAAAAAGGAAAACCCGCGGCCTCTGGGTTTTATTTGGAAACTCATCTCCTCCCCCGTGGCAGGATGGGAAAACTCCATAGAGTAGGCACAGAGAGCCACATTCTGTATCCGCAGTGCTTTCGCTGCGCCCTTAGAAGCGTCACCGCCATATTTTACGTCCCCCAGAAGAGGTGTTCCCCTATGGGCCATCTGGGCACGTATTTGATGAAAACGTCCCGTGAGTATGTGAATATCCGCCAAGGCCAGGGGCTGTGGCCGGTTCGTCGCCTGCAGGATACGATACCGCAGCACCGCCTTTTTCACCGGACGACCTGCGGCCGGCCCCATCCCCGGTTCTGCGCTCTGACCAGCGCATAGCCCTGCATTCTGCCCTGGCGTCTCCGCTTCCACTATAACTGCCATGTTCTCCTTACTTTTATAAAGATAATCCACAAGCTCACCCTCTGTTTCCTCCGGCCTTCCGCAGAGGACACCGTAATAGTGCTTGTGAAGCGTTCCTGCCTCCCCCTGTCCCCTAAGCTGTTCCGTGAGGGACGAGGCAGCGGCGGCATTCTTGGCGAACACCAGCAGTCCCTCCACCGGCTGGTCCAGACGGTGGATCACTCCCAGATAAGGCGACGGCCCTCCAAGGACAGCGCCGGCGGCCATCCTCTTCTGCCACAGATAGTTTTTCAGCTCGCTGACCATATCCTGCTGGCCTACCCTCGCAGTCTGGACAGCCAGCCCTATGGGCTTATATGCCACCAGTATGTCCTTGTCCTCAAAAACAATCTCCGTCTTCATATGCGCCTCCCTTCTTCTGAGCCGGCCGCCCCGCTTTCATTCATCCATGTCAACCTTGTATTCTTGTTCCTCTATGTCTGCGTCCTCGTTCTCCCGGATCAGCAGTCCCGCCTTTATGCGTTTCCCTTAATGCCACATGCCCTTCATCCATATCTCGTCCCCGTTTCCCCAAGTCCGCAGCCCCAGTTCTGCTCACCGGCTCCCTACTCGTTCCGCCGCAGCCCTTTAGGATAATGATTCTTCATCATGCCGCCTGCAAGCTTTCCCCAGCCTATGCCGAAGCCGTCCACACAGATCAGGTACCACCCTTTCTCACTCTCTGCCGGGAAGGTGCCGCCCCGCAAATAGTACTGAAGCCTTTCATCCTCGGAAGCCATATTCCATATATGCATTGCATGTTCTGGCCGAAGTGCCAGCGCCAGCGCATGGGAGGGCTCAAAACGGTTCTTCTTCAGCTCCCCCACCTGCAGCCCCGGCCGGAGAACCTTCAGCCCTCTCAGGGCAGGCATATCCGCCGAAACCAGATACAGATTGTCACCGAACCTGATATAAACAGCCTCTCCCTCCATCCCCACCGCTCTGCCCAAGGAAGACGGCTCACTGCTTATGCCACCAGACAGCGTTTCCTGACAGAACCGTTCAAAGTCTGACAGCTCCTTCCGTTCCTTTTCCGACAGCCCCCTTACAGTGCCATTGGGCGCCTGCCGCAGGCATCCCTCCGGCAGATCACCTGCCTTCTGCAGCGCCGCCGCAAAATGTCCCTCCCCTTTGACCCGGTGGGGCCACAGCCGCAGAGTTCCCGGCAGCCTGCCCCTACTTCCGTGAAACGCTTGCCCGCCCTCCGCCTCCGGCCCGGGTTTCCTCTTTTCTCCGCCCGGAAGAGGATCCTCCGGCCCGAATTTTCCCGTATCCACAGGAAACAGTGAGAAGTCCTCATGCCGTTCCAGAAATCTCTCCACGCTGCCCTCGTCCTCCTCCGGCGAAAAGGTACAGGTGGAATACACCAGCCTGCCGCCGGGACGGAGCATCTTTGCGGCACAGTCCAGAATCCCGTCCTGCCTCTGGGCACACAGAGCTACGTTTTCCGGACTCCATTCCTCGCAGGCAGCATCGTTCTTGCGGAACATCCCCTCCCCTGAACAAGGCGCATCCACCAGAATCCGGTCAAAGTATTCCGGGAAAAAATCCGCCAGACGCTCCGGGGCCTCATTGGTCACGCAGGCGTTGCAGACCCCCATCCTCTCTATGTTCTCCGATAAGACTTTTGCTCTGGCAGGATGAATCTCATTACAGACAAGCAGGCCCTGCCCCCGCAGCTTCGCCGCCATCTGAGTGCTCTTCCCGCCCGGTGCGGCGCACAGGTCCAGCACCCGCTGGCCGGGCTGCACCTCCAGCAGCTCCGCCGGCGCCATGGCACTGGGCTCCTGAATATAATAGAGCCCGGCAGCATGGTACGGATGCTTCCCCGGCCGGTCATCCGCTTCATAATAATAGCCGTCCTCTGCCCAGGGAACCCTTGTCAGATGTGCGGACGCCCCCGGCACATCCGCTGCGCTCCGTCCGTCAGCCCCCAGCTTCAGCGGGTTCAGCCGCAGGGCCTGATATCTTTCCTGCCCAAGCGCCTCCAGAAAAGCGCCATATTCCTCCCCCAGCGTCTCCTGCATTCTCTCCAAGAATTTTTCCGGCAGCATACCCCCTCAAGCCCTTCCCTCTCATGTGAGATCAATAACATCTTTGCCCAGCCATGACCGCTGTTCCCTATATCCATTTTTCCACAAACTGTCAGACAAGTCAATCTATTACACGTAAAAACTTCGCCGCCCTTCTGTATCCTGCAGGCATAAGCCCCACAAAAAGCCCCGAACCGACACTTCTGTCAGTTCGGGGCGGCTCTGTCGGCATCCGCCGCATATTCTGCCTCTTGTCTGTACTTCTATACCTTGAATCTGTACCCTACCCCCCAGATGGTCTCGATATACTGGGGCTTTGCGGTATCCGGCTCGATCTTCTCCCGGATCTTCTTGATATGCACCGTGACGGTGGCAATGTCCCCGATGGAATCCATGTCCCAGATCTCCCGGAACAGCTCCTCCTTGGTGAAGACATGGTTCGGATTCTCCGCAAGGAAGGTCAGAAGATCGAACTCCTTGGTGGTGAACACCCTCTCCTCGCCGTTCACGTATACCCGGCGGGCGGTCTTGTCGATGCGGATGCCCCGGATTTCCACGATATCGTTCTGGGGCTTCTGGTTGGTGCCCACCAGCCGCTCGTATCTGGCCATGTGCGCCTTGACCCTCGCCACCAGCTCGCTGGGGCTGAAGGGCTTCGTCATATAGTCGTCCGCTCCCAGGCCCAGCCCCCGGATCTTGTCGATATCGTCCTTTTTGGCCGAAACCATCAGAATCGGGATATTCTTCTCTTCCCGGATCTTCCTGCACACCTCAAAACCGTCAATCCCGGGCAGCATCAGATCAAGAATCACCAGATTGTACTCTCCCCCCAGCGCCATGGACAGTCCCTCGTCCCCGGTATTACAGATGTCCACCTGAAAGTCACTCAGCTCCAGATAGTCCTTTTCCAGATCCGCAATGGCTACCTCATCCTCGATAATCAATATTCTGCTCACTCAACAGTCCCGCCTTTCTTTCTCTCTATCTTCAGCCTCTGTCCCGGCTTTTTTATCCTCCTGTGCCCCCTGCATACAGCCCCGATCCTTCGAAACCCGTTTTCGGACCGCTGCCGCATCGGCCGATTGCCTGCGCCCCTTCGCTGCATCCGTTCCGTCTCCGGCTTCCTCTCCGGCAGCGCCGGAAGCCCTCTCGGCCTCCGCCCCAGTATGATCCACCCTAATTGCCCATATGTTTGGCGCAGGATACATTTAGGCGATGCGGCGGCCTCGTTGAGTGGTGCCCACGCAGTCAGGTGGAAATTAAGACCAGCAAAACACAGGGATAATTTTGGGGAATTATACTAGGGCCTGTCCTGCAGCTCAATGTACTTTCTCAGCACGAAATGCATACAGGTCCCCTCGCCCTCTCTGCTGGTGGCCCAGATATAGCCGCCGTGGTCCTCCACGATCTTCTTCACGATGGAGAGCCCTATGCCGCTGCCTCCCTGTGCGGAATTCCGGGAGGCGTCGGTGCGGTAGAAGCGCTCAAATATCTTGGGCAGGTCCTTCTGGGCTATGCCCTTGCCGTTGTCCTCGATCTCGATCCTGATGGAATCCATCTCGTCAAGGATCCGGATGTCTATGACCCCATGGGGCTTATCGATATATTTTATACTGTTGCTGATGATATTATTGATGACCTTCTTCATCTGTTCCGGATCCGCAATGACAATCGTGTCGGAAGGCACCAGATTGGAATAATTCAGCTCCACGTTCCGCTGCTCCAGATCCAGCCCTACCTCCTCCACACAGTCCCCGAAGTAGTCGGCTACGTTGATACGGTGGAAATTATAGGGAATCCGGTTGTTGTCTATACCCGAGTAATAGGTCAGCTCATTGATGAGCCTCTCCATGTCGTTGGCCTTGTTGTAGATGGTCTTGATATATTTGTCCATCTTTTCCGGAGTCACCGCCACCCCGTCCAGAATGCCCTCCACATATCCCTTGATGGCAGTGATGGGAGTCTTCAGGTCATGGGAAATATTGCTCACCAGCTCCCTGTTCTGTTTCTCGCTCTCCTTGTTCTCCTCGGTGGTCTCCTTCAGCCGCAGCCTCATGTCCTCATAGTTCCGGTACAGATCCCCGATCTCCCCCTTTGCGTCGGTCTGGAGGGAGTAGTCCAGATTTCCCTCCTTGATCTTGCGCATGGCCACGTTCAGCTCGTTCACGGGGACAAAAACCCCCTTGCGGATCCACCATGTAAGCATCAGGCTGGTGAACACCAGAATCAGGAAGATAGCCACCAGCATATCCACCAGCAGGTGTCTGGAAATCAGGGAATTCACCTTGGTCACCACGAAGGCGCTTCCCCTGCTGCCGTCCGGGAAAACGAAGTCCAGCTGCTTCACGAACTTGTCCAGTTCATCATAATAGATGCCAGAGCCTGCGGATCCCGTGCTCTCCCCGAAGGCAGGCAACCTGGAGAAGATGGCCTCTGCCGCATCCTCGTTCCCGGCGTAGTACAGCTCCTCATCCTTCCTCACGATAATATAAGTTGTCTTACGGATAATCTGGGAATTCACCGTGTCCAGATATTCCTTGTCCGCAAGCCTGAAGGGATCCGCCTCCAGCAGCTCCCGCAGACGAAAATACACCTTGTCGGTAGCGTTCACCACCTCCCGCATATTTTCCGTCATGGCCCCATAGTCGAGGCGGTCCACGGGAAAGCCCTTCTGCACGTTCATCAGGTACAGCCCGATTCCGCAGAAGGCCAGCGCCGTGAGCACCAGCGGCAGAATGATGATCGTTATGAAGGTTACCCGCAGCCTCGTCCGAAATGTCATGGAAACGCTCCTATCAGTTTATATGGTCAGCATTATACCCTGATTTTCGTAATCCCCGGGCAGAGACCCGAAAAAGCTTTGGCTTTTTCAAGGATGCTATGTATCCTTTTTCGCTCTCACTCGTCGAATGGCCCCAAAAGCAGCTGCTCGAGCGAGCTCGGCAGCTGCTTTCGTGTCCATCCGACTCTGCCCTTTGCGGACATTGTACCATGACTTCGTGTGCTTCAGCGCACATGGAATCAAAAGTCGAAACAATGTCCTTCTGTTTCGATATTATACCATATTTCCAAAATAAATTTGTAAAATAAGAAAAATATTCTCCTTAAAAAAAAATTAAATTTCACGGTACCCCGCCCGTTTCATCTCCTTGCCGAAGGCCTCCTCGGAAAGACCGGCCCGTCTGGCCGCCTCCTCCAGCTTCAATAGGCCGTCATTGACCAGTGCGCACAATGTCTTGATGGTTCCCATACGCTCCCCTTGTTTCACGCCCTTTTTCATCTCATATTTCTTAATGTCCTCCAGAGCTTTGCACATATCCGTCTCCTCCTCGCTTCCCTGACACTGCACATACTGCAGGCGCTTCCTGATATCCTTGATATTCGTGAATACATCTATCACGTCAACTGCGCTCCTCGGTATCCGGCTGAAATATTCCCGATTCTTTAAAATGTAATTTTCGTATCGTTTCCGGGACGCCGTACACTTAAGGAGTCCAAGCACGTATTTCAGGTCGGATACCGAGGAGCGCAGTTGACGTG
>CANOFQ010000070.1 GCA_947565325.1 uncultured bacterium | reverse complement strand
GGATTTGGAGGGAGCTGTTAAAATTCTGGAGACGGTGAAGCGGGACTGGGATGCCTTTATCGAAGGAATCAGTCGGCTGATTGAGGAGTGAAGGAAACTGGCTAAGGTGACATTGACGGCAAGGAGGAAAATAGAATGACGAAGTCGGAATATATGCAGAAGCTGCAGGAAAAGCTGGACCGTTTCAGCAAGGAGCTGCAGGAGGACATTCTGGAGGATTATAGGCAGCATTTTGCGGAGGGAGAGCTGCAGGGCAAGACGGACGAGGAGATCATTGAGGAGCTGGGAAACATAGAGGACATGATCAGGGAGCTCTCGGAGTCGGAACTGAAGGAGGATATGGGACATAAGCTGCGGGGGATAGAGAGCCTTGGACAGACCCTTGCTGCAAATATTTCAGAAAAACGGTCTGCCGCAGGGGCAGCAGAGGACCCTTCGGAAGGGGCGGAACGGCATAGGCAGGAGGGAAGCGAACAAGAAGCAGGAAGACAAGAGGCAGAGGGACAAGAAGGAACAGGGCAGGAAAAAGCGGTACAAGAAGACATTGGGCCGAATGGCGGCATTTATTACAGCTATTCCGGAAAATATGAGGAAATCGTCCTTGAGGGGGAGGAGGCGGATATCTATGTGAAGCCTTCCCCGGACGATAAGATTTATGTGGAATACATTAATCGGTTCAAGAACGGTCATGAGCTGTATAGGTATTACCAGCATGAGGAAAACGGCGTTTTCTGCGCTGGAATCAAGAAAGAGCAGGGCTGCTCGACAGGCGTGGAGGGAGACGGGAAGTCATGGCGGGTGATGCTTTTCGGAAAGACCGTGATCTCCTATAGGAACGTGAGCGAAGATATGAACGGTGAGGCGCTGGCTTTGTGCGTCAGCGTGCCAAAGGGAGTGCCCGAGCTTTTTGTCAATGTGTCCTCCGGGGACGTTCAGGTGGATGACCTTGTGCAGGAGAGGGTGCAGCTGAA
The DNA here is from genome assembly GCA_947565325.1 of uncultured bacterium. Taxonomy (GTDB): domain Bacteria; phylum Bacillota; class Clostridia; order Lachnospirales; family Lachnospiraceae; genus Acetatifactor. The sequence goes on along the minus strand of CANOFQ010000070.1, from coordinate 11,554 downwards.
GAGCTCCAGCGGTGATGTGAAGGTGCAGAGCGTGGCGGCGGATACCTTGAAGCTTAATTCTTCCAGCGGTGACGTAAAGGCCGTCGGCGTCAAGTGCTGCAGCCGGCTTGAGGCCAATGTTTCCAGCGGCGATGTGAGCATCCGGGATGTGGTGCTAAAGGAAGGAAAGACTGTGACTTTCCCGGTCAATGGACAAGAGGCGTACATCGGTAAAAGAGAGATGACCGTCTGCAGCTCCAGCGGCGACGTGGAGATTCAGCGTGTAACGGCTGATAAGGTGAGCGCTAAAAGCTCCAGCGGCGATGTGAAGCTGGAGAATGTGACGGCGGAGGAGATCAAGGCGAGAAGCTCCAGCGGCGATGTGGGCATCGGCAATGTAAACTGTAGCGGCGATCTGCTGGCGGAAAGCTCCAACGGCGATATGGGCATTACGTGTGTGAAGGCGGAGCGGCTTATTGTGAAGACATCGGAAGGGGATCTGGCCATTTCTTCTGCGGACTTTAACATAGGGGATGTGGAGAGCTCCAGAGGGGACATGGCTCTGGCGGACATGAAGTTCAAGTCGGGCGATTTCTCCACAAGCTCCGGGGACATGGCTCTGGCGAACATGAAGTTCACGTCGGGTGATTTCTCCACAAGCTCCGGGGACATGGCTGTGGCGGACCTTCAGTTTGAAACCGGGGACTTCACTGTCAAACAAGGGGATATTGCCGTGGCAAAAACGAGTTTCAAGTCGGGGTGCTTCACTGCGGAAAGCGGCGACATTGCAGGCCACAATCTGAACGGCGAAATCGGCAGATTTACTACTGTAAGGGGGGATGTCGTCCTTCAGGGTGAGGGCCAGAACCACTGCAGGGAATACCGGTGCGTCACTGACAGCGGCGACATCAGCATAGAGGGCGGTGCGGAGGTATATGAGTGCCAGGCCAGATCAGGGGATATTTCGGTTCGTGCATTCGGAAGTCCCCGAAAGCTGAAGGCAGGCTCTTCCAGCGGTGACGTGTCCGTGAGTGCGGCTAAAACGCCGGAAAGTGTGGAAGCGCAGTCGGAAATCGGGGATGTCCATGTGAAGCTGGAGGAGACGGAAGGGATGGAGGTCGACATTAAGACCGGCCGGGGAGACACCTATATCAAATGGAACGGACAGAAGAGAAATGTTCAGGAAGGGTGCTATACCTATGGAAACGGAGCCTGCAAGGTAAGGGCTTTCTCGGGAAAGGGCGACGTGGTTGTCTCTGGATCGTCTGACTGAACATGGTAATATCGTGATCGGCAATTCGATTGAACCCGGACTTGCGGGCTGATGCAGGCCAATGTAGGATAATATGCTGTTCCTGAGAGCCCCAGTCCGAGGTGCGGATCAGAGTCGATGGAATCAGGATATGCAGGATATGCAGGCTATGGGCCTCTGATCAGGGCGTGTACGAAAATTGTTTTTCCCGGAGAACGGTACCGGGAAAGCGTTTTCGGACACGCCCTGATGCTGTGCTGCCTGGACTGCTCGCTCAAACCGGCGGCTCAGGCCGGGGCCAAAGGGAGCAAAGGGGAATCCAAATAGAAGCGGATTTTTCTTTACAAATACATTCTGTTTCAGTATATTAAATATGGAAGGAAAAAAATAGCAGATAATAGGGCCTATACAGCAGAAGCAATAAACAGATAACAAGAAATAACAGGGAATCCTGTATAACAGAAAGAATGACAGCAGAAAAATAACACAAAGGAGTCCAGCCATGGCATTTGCGCATCTTCATGTCCACACGGAGTATTCTCTTCTGGACGGTTCCAACAAAATAAAGGAATATGTGGCCAGAGTGAAGGAGCTGGGAATGGACAGCGCCGCTGTCACCGACCATGGCGTCATGTACGGCGTCATCGATTTCTACCGGGCGGCAAAGGCCGCGGGCATCAAGCCGGTTCTGGGCTGTGAGGTCTATGTGGCGCCCAATTCCCGTTTCGACAAGGAGCTTACGGGAGGCGAAGACCGATATTATCATCTGGTGCTGCTGGCGGAGAACAATCAGGGCTACGGGAATCTGATGAAGATCGTCAGCAAGGGCTTTACAGAAGGATATTATTACAGACCGAGAGTGGATATGGAGGTGCTGAACCGCTATCACGAGGGGATCATAGCTTTGTCGGCATGCCTTGCCGGAGAGGTGCAGCGGAATATCGTAAAGGGTCTGGACGGGGAAGCCAGAAAGGCGGCAGTGAAGTACCAGAACTGCTTCGGAAAGGGAAATTTCTTCCTGGAGCTTCAGGATCACGGATATCCGGAGCAGAAAATGGTGAACACGGAGCTGCTGAAGATGAGCCGGGAGCTGGACATGCCGCTGGTGGCCACCAACGATGTACACTACACCTATGCAGGGGATGCGGATTCCCACGACATATTGCTCTGTCTCCAGACGGGAAAGAAGCTGGCGGACGAGGATAGGATGCGCTATGAGGGCGGGCAGTTTTTCGTAAAGAGCGAGGAAGAGATGAAGGAGCTGTTCCCCTATGCGCCGGAGGCGCTGGAGAACACCCAGCGCATTGCCGACCGCTGTAATGTGGAGATTGAATTCGGGGTCACGAAGCTGCCCAGATACGAGGTGCCGGAGGGTTACGATTCATGGGGATACCTGAACAAGCTCTGTGGCGAGGGGCTTCTGATGCGGTACGGGAACGGGGACAAGCCTGCAGGTGACGGGGATCAGACGCTGCGGGAAAGACTTGATTATGAATTATCTGTAATACAGAAAATGGGATATGTGGATTACTTCCTGATCGTGTGGGATTTCATCAATTACGCCAGAAGCAACGGTATACCGGTGGGACCCGGCAGGGGCTCTGCCGCAGGCAGCATCGTGTCCTACTGCCTCAGGATCACGGACATAGACCCCATCCGCTATAACCTGCTCTTTGAACGGTTCCTGAATCCGGAGCGGGTGTCCATGCCGGATATCGATGTGGATTTCTGCTTTAACCGCAGGCAGGAGGTCATTGACTATGTAAGTCAAAAATATGGGGCGGACAAGGTGGTGCAGATCGTCACTTTCGGAACGCTGGCGGCCAAGGGCGTTATCCGGGACGTGGGGCGGGTCATGGATCTTCCCTATGCCATGGTGGACTCCATCGCCAAGCTGGTGCCCCGGGAGCTGAACATCACGCTGGACCGGGCTCTGGAGCTGAATCCGGAGCTGCGGGGGATGTATCAGGAGGACGAGCAGGTCCGTCATCTCATCGACATGTGCAAGCGTCTGGAGGGGCTGCCCAGACATGCTTCCATGCATGCCGCAGGCGTTGTCATCTGCCCGGAGTCCGCAGATGAGTTCGTGCCCCTCTCCCGAGGGAGCAACGGGGCCATCACCACCCAGTTCACCATGACCACGCTGGAGGAGCTGGGGCTTCTGAAGATGGACTTTCTGGGGCTGCGGACCCTGACGGTGATCCATGATACGGTGGAGTTCGTGAAGGAGTCCACGGGGAGACAGATCGATCTGGACAAGCTGGACTATGATGACCAGCAGGTATTTGCCTATATCGGCTCCGGCAAGACGGAGGGCATCTTCCAGCTGGAGAGCGGCGGGATGAAGAATTTCATGAAGGAGCTGCGCCCCAGAAGCATGGAGGACATCATCGACGGCATCTCCCTGTACCGTCCCGGCCCCATGGACTCTATTCCCAAGTATATCAGAGCCAGAGGCGGCCGTGACGCTATCACCTATGCCTGCCCTCAGCTGGAGCCCATTCTGTCCCCCACCTACGGCTGCATCATCTATCAGGAGCAGGTCATGCAGATCGTGCGGGACCTGGGCGGGTACACCATGGGACGCAGTGACTTGGTCCGCCGGGCCATGAGCAAGAAGAAGCATTCCGTCATGGAGAAGGAGAGGGAAAACTTCATCTACGGGAATCCTGAGGAGAAGGTTCCCGGCTGTGCATCCAAGGGGATAGAGGCACAAGTGGCCAACGGGATATTCGATGACATGATCGACTTCGCGGAATATGCCTTCAACAAGTCCCATGCGGCGGGGTATGCGGTGGTGGCATATCAGACCGCATGGCTGAAGTGCCATTATCCGGTGGAATTCATGGCGGCGCTTATGACCTCCGTCATTGACAGCCCCCAGAAGGTTTCGGAATACATTCTGACCTGCCGCAGCATGGGCATCGCTCTGCTGCCCCCGGACATCAATCAGGGGCAGGGCGGTTTCTCCGTGTCGGACGGAAGCATCCGCTATGCCCTCACGGCCATCAAGAGCGTGGGGAGGCAGGTGATCGACGGCATCGTGGAGGAGCGCAGGGCCAGAGGGAGCTTTTCCAGCCTGCAGGATTTCGTCTCCCGCACCATTCAGGGGGACATGAACAAGCGGGCCATGGAGAGCTTCATCAAGGCGGGGGCGCTGGATGGCCTGGGTGGGACGAGGAAGCAGTTCATGAGTGTCTATATACAGCTGATAGACCAGACCGTCAAGAAGCAGAAGAGCACGCTGGAGGGCCAGATGACGCTGTTTGACATAGCGGATGACTCCCAGAAGGATAGCTTCGACTTCCCCCTGCCGGACGTGGGCGAATACCCCAAGGAAATGAGGCTGGCCTTCGAGAAGGAGGTGCTGGGGATCTATGTCAGCGGGCATCCGCTGGAGACGGATCAGGAGCTGTGGCAGAAGTATATCACCAACACCTCCGGGGACTTTGCGCTGGACGAGGAGACGGGACAGGTGAAGGTGGAGGATCAGGCCGGCGTGGTGGTGGGCGGGATGATCTCCGACAAATCCGTCAAATACACCAGAAACGACAAGATGATGGCGTTCTTAAATCTGGAGGATCTGGTGGGAAGCGTGGAAGTGGTGGTGTTTCCGAGAGATTATGAAAGATTCGGCTCTCTGCTGACGGAGGAGGCCAAGGTGTTCATAAAGGGGCGGGCATCCGTGGAGGAGGACAAGGACGGCAAGGTCATCTGTGAGCAGATCGTCAGCTTCGAGGAGGCCGCAGAGAGCAGGGACGGAAGGCTGTTCGGAAACCGTTATGGAAAAGGCGGGTTCGGCAGGACGGGCAGAGCCGGGGGTGCATATCCGGGCAGCACGGGGAGGAGCGGCCAGAGCGGCCCGGGTGCCGGCGGGCAGACGGCGTCAGCCTCCGGGCGGGCAGACGGCAGCGACGAGGCAGGCGGCGCAAGGGGGCAGGCCGGCGGCGGAAAGGCTGCGGTTCCGGCAGGGCTCTGGATACAGTTCGCCAGCGCCTACGAGTATTCCCTGAAGGAACGGGAGCTCTTTGCTGCCATCCGGGACTGCGGGGGAAGTGATGACATAATTGTATTTCTCAAGGATTCCAGGGCCTATAAGCGCCTGCCGGCAGAGCATAGGGTAAAGGCCGACCTGCAGCTGCAGGAGAGGCTGGGCGCCCTCTTCGGGGCAGAAAATGTAAAAATGCGGTAAAGTTTGAGCCGATACCTATTGAAAACTGTAAGGAAATCGATTAAAATAAGGAATTGGATTAAAAGAGGAATTGACGGGAATGAATAATGCAGTGAAAAAACAGTCTCAAAGCTGAGACAGGAGGTAAGGGCATGTCGAAGGAAATAAAGACCATTGCGGTTCTGACAAGCGGAGGCGATGCGCCGGGAATGAACGCAGCCATCCGTGCGGTGGTTCGTACTGCTATTTATAGAGGACTGAAGGTAAAGGGAATTAAGAAGGGCTATAACGGCCTGCTGAACGAGGATATCATAGATATGGAGCCGAGGCACGTCTCCGATATCATCCAGAGGGGCGGAACGGTTCTGGGAACCGCCAGGTGTCTGGAATTCAAGAAGCCGGAATATCAGGAAAGAGGGGCGGAGATCTGCCGGCAGCACGGTATAGACGGAATTGTAGTCATTGGCGGGGACGGCTCCTACAGAGGGGCTCAGGCCCTTGCGAGACTGGGCATAAACACGGTGGGGATCCCGGGGACCATCGATCTGGACATTGCCTGCACGGAATATACCATAGGCTTCGACACGGCGGTGAACACTGCCATGGAAGCCATCGACAAGGTAAAGGATACCTCCTCCTCCCACGAGCGCTGCAGCATTATCGAGGTCATGGGACGGCATGCGGGCTATATCGCATTGTGGTGCGGCATCGCCAACGGTGCGGAGGACATTTTGCTTCCCGAGAAGTATGAATATAATGAGCAGGAGATCATCAACCATATCATTGCCAGCCGAAAGAGGGGCAAGATCCATCACCTGATCATCAATGCGGAGGGAATCGGCCATTCCACCTCCATGGCCAGAAGGATCGAGGCGGCAACGGGACTGGAGACCCGGGCCACCATTCTGGGATACATGCAGCGGGGCGGCAGCCCTACCGCAAGGGACCGCTATTATGCCTCCGTCATGGGGGCCTATGCGGTGGACATCATGCTGGAGGGCAAGTCCAATCGGGTAGTGGGCTATCGGAACGGGAAGATCCGGGATTTTGACATTGAGGAGGCCCTGATGATGCAGAAGGGCATCGATGAGTATCAGTATGAGGTGGCGAAGATGCTTACCATCTGACGACCGCAGCCATGGTTGTGCAGAGGAGTGTCTGAAGATGCGGTCGTCCGTCAGGAGGCGTTCAGGAATGCCTCTGACGGACGGCCGCATCCGGTTTTGCGGATGCCCCTCATGGGCAGTGCCGGATAGCTTACGAAAAGCCGGGCCCTGCCCTTGCGGACTCGTCCCGCGCCAGCAGCTTTCGTTTTTGGAACAGTTCCGAACAGAACACACGGGGAGGTAAGGATATGATCACCAGCAGCTCCAACGCAAGGGTCAGGCAGGTGGCCCAGTGGCAGGCCAAGGCCAGGGAACGGCGGCAGGCAGGGATTTTTCTGGCGGAGGGCTTCAAAATGTTCGGGGAGGCCCCCTGGGAGGCTGTCAGGGAGGTATTTATATCGCAGGAGGCGCTGGAAAGGGTGCGGGCCCGGCCGGAGCTTTTCGGGAAGCTGGAGCGAACCGGCTACGAGACGGTGACGGAGGATGTGTTCAGGCGGATGTCGGACACCCAGACCCCGCAGGGGATCCTCTGCGTCATAAAAAGACCGGAGCATAGGCTGGAGGAGCTGCTGGCAGCGCCCAAGCCCCTTCTGATGGTGCTGGAGAATCTGCAGGATCCCGGAAATCTGGGCACCGTGGTAAGGACCGGAGAGGGGGCAGGGGTCACGGGCGTCATTCTGGGAGCAGGGACGGCGGATCTCTACAGCCCGAAGACGGTGCGTGCGACAATGGGCTCCATCTATAGGGTTCCCGTGATCCGGGTGGAGGATCTGGTGGGCACGGTGAGGCTTCTGCAGGAGAGAGGGATCCGCACCTATGCGGCCCATCTGCAGGGGAGGGATTATTATGAGGGCTTTTCCTTCCGGGAGGGCACGGCCTTTTTGATCGGGAACGAGGGCGGCGGCCTCAGCGAGGAGCTGGCCGCTGCGGCCGGTGAGCGCATCAGGATTCCCATGGAAGGGCAGGTGGAGTCCCTGAATGCGGCGGTTGCGGCGGCATTGTTGATGTACGAGGCACACAGGCAGCGTTTTTCGGCGCTTCCGGCGCTGTAGGGGCCATGCTTCTGCCGTGATGCTTTTGCCCTTGTTTTTGCTCTGTAAATGAGGTGCTTGACAAGTCTTGTAACATCTGCTATGATTACCATGTAACAAATTTAATAACTTTGTAATAACTTTATTAACAAGTGGCATACTTTTTGCAAAGTAACAGAATTTGTTCATGGAGGTAGAGATATGACAGGAAGCAAACGGCTGTGTGCGGCAGCCATTGGGTTTTTGGTGTTTCTCTCCGCAGTTTTTCAGGGAAGCATGACTGTTTCGGCAGGAGAGAAGAAGGACTGCCTCGAGCAGTTTCGGGGCGGTGTGGCGGCAGTGTTCAGTCCCGGGGATTCCGACTCGGCGGAGCTGCCGGGCGGGCTGCCAAAGGCAAGGACCATGCTGATGCCGGAGGAGGAACAGAAGCAGGAGAGCAAGCTGGTGATGGCCAACGTGAAGAACGCCCTGAACGTGAGGAGCGATGCCGATGAGGCGGCAGAGAAGGTGGGAATGCTCTACAAGGACTGCGGCGGCTATATTCTGGAGAGAAGGGACGGATGGACCAAGCTGCAGTCGGGAAATATCATCGGATGGGCTTCAGACGAGTTCCTGCTGTTTGGGGACGATGCCCTGGAGCTGGCCAACAGCGTGGGCAAGATGGTAGCCACCATCGACACGGATGCCCTTCGTATAAGGACGGAGCCCAACATGGAGGCTGACGTGTGGGGCATGCTTCCCAAGGGAGATATCGTGGAGGTGCTCCATGAGGAAGAAGACGGTTGGATCTGTGTAGATTATGAGGGAAATGACGGTTATGTGTCGGCGGAATACGTAGCCATGGACTTTGTCATCGACAGCGGCGAGACGGTGGAGGAGATCAAAGCCCGTCAGGAGGCCGAGGAGGAGGCCAAGCGCCATGTGAACTACGGAGAGTATACTACGGATGCCGACACCACGCTGCTTCTGGCGGCCCTGATCCAGTGCGAGGCCGGCGGGGAGAGCTATGAGGGTCAGGTGGCAGTGGGGGCGGTGGTCATGAACCGCGTCAGGAGCGGAGCCTATCCAAACACCATCCATGGCGTGATCTATGCGTCCGGACAGTTCACGCCTGCCATGTCAGGAAAGCTGAATAGGGTATATGAGGCCGGCAATATCTACCCCAGCTGTATCAAGGCTGCGGAGGAGGCCCTGTCGGGCGTGTCCAATGTGGGGGATCTGACCCATTTCAGGCGCAACAACGGACGTGAGGGCCTGGTCATAGGTAATCATGTCTTCTATTGACGGACGTGCTTTCCGGGGGACAGTTTTTTGCGGATGCTGTCCAGAAAAATATTTTTGAGAGACATTTTTTGAGGGATGTGTTCCTGAGGGACGTGCTTTCGCAGAGCGGATGCATTTTACCGGCCCGGCTTTACCGGGGCGGGGAGAACGGGGCGGCAGGGTCGAAAGACGCAGCCGCCCTGCTTTTTTGCCAAAGACAAGATGTTTTACTTCCGTCAGAACCGGCGGTTCCGGAGTGTCTGATCAGAGGGCAGGCACGGGAAGGGGACGATAAATATTCCTATCGTGCAAAGAAATGCATTGCCCGGAGAAGCTTTTTGTAGTAAACTGTTAGAGAAAGAAAGAGAATCTGTTTTCCGTCACAGTTGATGAAAAAGGGAGTGGTTGGATGAATGAAATGATGATTTTCTGGCTGTCGCTGCTGGTGCTGTGCATTGTGGTAGAGGTGCTGACCCTGGGGCTCACGACGATCTGGTTCGCCGGAGGGGCGCTGGTGGCGGTTCTGGCATCGCTTCTGCAGGCTCCTATATTTGTTCAGGTGATACTGTTCTTCCTTGTGTCGCTGCTGCTGCTGTTCTTTACCAGACCTCTGGCCGTGAAATATTTCAACAAGGACAGGGTAAAGACCAACGTGGAGAGCATGGTGGGCCGTCAGGCCATCGTCACCAGCGAGATCAACAACCTCCAGTCTGCAGGGCAGGTCACCGTGAACGGGCAGGAGTGGAGCGCCAGAAGCGCTGACGACGGTGTGCGCATTCCGGTGGGGATCGTGGTGAACGTGGTGGCCATCAGCGGTGTGAAGCTGATCGTGAGGGTGGATGAACGTCTGAGAGGCAATGTGCCGGGGGAGCTGCCGCCGGAGCCCATGAGCGTCCGCCAGATGGAAGAGCAGGCAGGAAGATAAGAAAAGCGTCTTATGGAACAAAATGTGAGTGCTGTCACATAAACAGTACAGAAGGAGGCAAAAAATGATAGGTCCTATTATTGTCGTAGTGTTGATCGTGGTGCTGCTGGCCCTTGTGGTGTCGTGCCTGAAGATCGTTCCTCAGGCTCAGGCGTATGTGATCGAGCGTCTGGGCGCATATCAGGGAACTTGGTCCGTGGGATTTCATTTCAAGATGCCCTTTCTCGATAAGGTAGCCCGGAGAGTGAACCTGAAGGAGCAGGTGGCGGATTTCCCGCCTCAGCCCGTTATCACAAAGGATAACGTCACCATGAGGATCGATACGGTAGTGTTCTACCAGATAACGGATCCCAAGCTCTTCACCTATGGCGTTGAGAATCCCATGATGGCCATTGAGAACCTGACGGCCACCACGCTGCGCAACATCATCGGTGACCTGGAGCTGGATCAGACCCTCACCAGCCGTGAGACCATCAATACCAAGATGCGCGCGGCGCTGGATATCGCCACCGATCCCTGGGGCATCAAGGTGAACCGGGTGGAGCTTAAGAACATCATTCCTCCTGCGGAGATCCAGAACGCCATGGAGAAGCAGATGAAGGCCGAGCGGGAGAGACGTGAGGCAGTGACCCGTGCAGAAGGCGAGAAGAAGGCGAAGATACTTGAGGCAGAGGGCGCCAAGGAGTCTGCGATCCTGCGGGCAGAGGCGGATAAGCAGTCAGCGATTCTCCGTGCCGAGGCAGAAAAGGAAAAGATGATCCGCGAGGCGGAAGGTGAAGCCGAGGCAATCCTGAAGGTACAGCAGGCAAATGCGGACGGCATCAGGATGCTGAAGGAGGCAGGCGCCGACGAGGCGGTGCTGAAGATCAAGAGTCTGGAGGCCTTCGAGAAGGTTGCGGACGGTCAGGCCACCACGATCCTTCTGCCCTCGGAGCTTCAGGGCATTGCCAGTCTTGCCGCTGCATGGAAGGAAGGAACCAAGCAGTAGGAGCCGGGATGCGGGAAATCAGCGGCGGATCTTGAAGGCAGGAATCAGGAAGTAAGATCCAAAGAATAAGATCCAAAGAATAAGATCCAAAGAATAAGAACCAAAGAGTAAGAACCACAAAGCAGGAATCTAGGGTTCTGCTATAGCTGCCAGCCGGCTCCAGAGTATATTTTCTGGAGCCGGCTGCAATAGTTCAGGCACCCCGTTACGAAAGGAAGGCGAACTGGCCAGGCCGGTCGCGGCATAACTGGCCTGCCTTTCAATTTGAAATCTGAGGGATATATGTTATGAAATATAATCATTCGGTCATATTAAAAAACGGTATTGAATGCTGCTTGAGAAATGGAACGGAATGTGATGGGGAGGCAGTGCTTGATAACTTTAATCTGACACATGGCGAAACAGATTACTTGCTCACCTATCCTGACGAGAATTCATTCGATGCGGTACAAGAAGGCCGATTTCTGAAGGAAAAATCTGAAAGTGAAAATGAAATTGAAATAGTCGCCATAGTTGATAATGCAGTTGTGGGAACCGCTGGAATTAAAGCAATAGGCTCAAAATATAAACTACGGCACCGTGCTGAATTTGGTATCAGTGTCGCCAGGGAATCATGGGGGCTGGGGCTTGGACAAGCATTAACTGCAGCGTGCATTGAATGTGCAAGGGCAGCGGGATATATTCAGCTTGAGCTGAATGTGGTTGCTGACAATGAAAGAGCGCTGTCAATATATAAAAAAGCCGGTTTTATTGAATACGGCAGAAACCCTAAAGGCTTTCATTCTCGAACAGCAGGATTTCAGGAAGTTATTTATATGAGACTGGAATTATGACAAGCT
>CANOFQ010000069.1 GCA_947565325.1 uncultured bacterium | reverse complement strand
GTCCAATACTGTGACGAAGAGTATGCTTCCAGATCGGCATATGGCAGTGTCTGGCCACTTTTCGCTCCTACTGCGCTCTCCGGAGAAAGAAATATGAGCTGGTACATTCCGTCTCCTGCATCATACAGATGTATTTTCTGATTGTTCGTTCCCCTATACTCTTGAAAGGAAAAAACATACTCTTCCGTCTCTTCATCCTGCTCAAGAGTCAGCACAAGGGAAGGATCCTCGCAGTGCTCCAGCAAATATACATCTTCCGTATTTTCGGATATCTTCTTGGTGCTGATCCCGACAGATATGACGAAGTAAAGAAAAAGCCCCAGTGAGATTATGCACATGGCGCTGCCTGACCAGCGCATTATGCGCATGGATTCTGTCCGGCACCATGAGGAGACCCTCTGAAGCACGGTGGCGTGCCTCTTTCGGAAGCGCTGCCAGAAGTTCCGTCTTTTCCTCAGGTCAGTCTCCTCGTTCATATTATCTGTAGTGCGTCTTGTAATATAACATAGAAATGCCGCACCGATCAGCAGAGCGTCCGGCCATGGGGATGTTAAGAAAGCCTTCACACCGTCATATACATCCTTTTCCAACGACAGCAGAATAATGCTGTATATTTCTATGCCGACGCTGGTCAACAGTAACGTCATTGCGGCTTCCTGCGGGCCGCACTTTTTCGCAAATCCGCTGGCGAGAAAATATCCGGCCAACAGCAGCAACATCAGGCACAGTGGCAGGCGGCATGTGGAGACGATGGCGGCCGCTGCCAGCGCCATCGCATATGGCCGGATCTTATTCAGGATTCCGTTTCCTTTATTGGATCGTATCAGGCCATACTGCAGAAGTAGTAGAATCAGTAGGCTGGAACCGAAGAACGTGGGCTTCATGAAACCTGAGCACAAGCTTGTGATTTCCTGAAGATTGAGCATGTTTATGACTGTTGTTATGATCACCCATATATCAATGATATATTCGGTTATCGCCCAGGCTGCCTCCGGATTTATTTTTTTTAGCTTATCTTTCACAGTTTCCATGCTGACACTCCCGAATTGGTATTGTTATGGTATATAAGAAATGTTACCATATTTCTTCGGACATTTCAATCGGTCCTATACCAGCTCAAAATGTCTGCAGTAATTGCTGCAGTGCTTTGTAAGGCTCGCTGTAAGTCGCTACATGTTTTTCATTATATGCCGCCCCTCGGTGCGGTTTAAATTCCATGTCCCGCTGCAGACGGCGAGGCATTGGCTCGCTGTATGGATGGAGTACTGCGGGCACTTAGAAGTGCACTGGAAAATTTCGCCCCTAATCCAGAATCGGCAGTCTGGCCAAAGCCAATCTGCCGATTCTGATTTCCCTTTTATTGACAAAAGCGTCATTGCCGATGCAAGCCGCATGTGAAATGTCTACCACCATGTTTTCATTATAGTACATCTCAAATAAAATTTCAAGTGCTTTTAAGATTTTTTTTTAATAAATTTTTTGATTCTTCTTTTATAGTATTTTGGCTGTTTGCTTATGCTTATTATGTAAGGACTATATTTCTTTCACGAACAAGGCAGTATTGAAAAACAATCTAATGCCGGAAAAACCAGTGTCAGAAGATTCAATGCAAATACAAGATAACTACAAGCAAAGATAATTAAAGCACGGGCAAAAGTCAGACCATCATGGAGAAGTCAGACCATCATAGAAAAGTCAGACCATCATAGGCAAAAATCAGAACATTACAAACCCAAATAGGCAAGGCAAGAATACATAATAGGCAAAACAAGAATACAAAATAGAAAAAATAAAGAAAAAACGAAGAAAAAGCAAATTTGGGTATTCTCATTTGGAACATATTAGTATATGATAAAATTGTGTTGTGTAGATAGGATTCTGATTGACGGTAATGGATGAATGAAAACTCATGAATGCAGATTGAATGTAGATCATGAACGCAAGTACAAATTATTGTGAGAAAGGGCATGGGAGATACATGAAGATAAAGATTCAGATGAAGGATGAGGGTTTTGATTATGAGGGGAATAAGTCTATGATTCTGAGCGAGATGAGGGAAGGGTATTCCGAACTGAGGGACTCTTCTTCCGAAGAGCTGGAGGAAAAGATTCAGAATGATCAGAAATGGAAGGACATATTTCTCGACAAGCTGTTTGGGCGCATAGTGGAGTATGACCCGGAAGCTTGCTTTGTGCAAGAGTAACAGTCGGGTAAAAGTTTTTCCATAATCGTCAGAAGGGCTGTAGCAACGCACAAAAGGATTAAAGGGGAAATAGGTGAAGGGGAAACAAGACGTAAGGGGAATATAGAGAAACCGGCGATTCGGTGGGCACTGAACCGTCGGTTTCTGTGATAATTGGAATTCAAATATAATAGGGTATTTATGAAAAGTATATTCTGGCGAGCAAGCATCGCAACGTAACAGTGAAATAAGTATTCTGACAGAGCAGAAAAGCAAGTGTTATAGTAGAATAGAAAACGAGATATTGCAACAAAATAGTAAAGCAAAGTCAAGAAAACCATGAATGACAAGAAAATCAGAAATTACAGATGACAGGAAAACCGGAAATAGTAAGACGGTCATGAAGATATAAATAAAGGCAGTCATGAAGACATAAATGAAGGCATAAAAGCCCAAAAAGCCAGGAAAGGAGCCCTATGTTTAAAGGCAAGACATTATTGATCACCGGCGGAACCGGGTCGTTTGGCAATGCGGTGCTGAATAGCTTTCTGGAGACGGATATCAGAGAGATCCGCATTTTTTCCAGAGACGAGCTGAAGCAGGACGATATGCGGCATTTATATCAGAGAGAGCACCCGGAGCACAGCCGGAAACTGAAATTCTATATCGGAGACGTGAGGGATCCCCAGAGCATCGGAAAGGCCATGTACGGCGTGGACTACATCTTTCATGCGGCGGCCCTGAAGCAGGTGCCCTCTTGTGAGTTCTTTCCCATCGAGGCGGTTAAGACAAACGTATTAGGGACGGAGAACGTGCTGCAGTGCGCCGTGGAGGCAGGGGTGAAAAAAGTGATCTGTCTGTCCACGGACAAGGCGGCCTATCCGGTGAACGCCATGGGCGCCTCCAAGGCCATGATGGAGAAGGTCGTGGTGGCAAAGGCCCGTACTGTGCCTGCGGAGGAGACAAGCATCTGCTGTACAAGGTACGGCAATGTGCTCTGTTCCAGAGGTTCTGTGGTGCCTCTGTTCATCAGCCAGATCAAGGAGGGGAAGCCCCTGACCATCACGGAGCCTGCCATGACAAGGTTCGTCATGAGCCTTGAGGAAGCGGTGGAGCTGGTCACTTATGCGTTCAACAATGCGGAGAGCGGGGACATCATGGTCCAGAAGGCGCCTGCCTGCACCATCGGAGATCTGGCACAGGCGGTGAAGGAGCTGTTCCATGCGGACAATCCGATTACGGTCATCGGCATACGCCATGGCGAGAAGATGTATGAAACCCTGCTGACCAATGAGGAATGTGCCCATGCCATAGATCTTGGCAATTTTTACCGGGTTCCGGCTGACAAAAGAGATCTGAACTATGATAAGTATTTCAGTCAGGGAAATCTGGAGAGGACGGCGCTCTCGGAATTCAATTCCGATAATACGCAGCTGATGAATGTGGAGCAGGTCAAGGAAAAGCTGTTGAGCCTTGCCTATATACAGAATGAGATCGCCGAGTGGGAGAATCGTTGATGAAGGTATTGGTTACGGGGGCGGGCGGGTTCATCGGAAGGAATCTGACGGCGGAGCTGGAGAGACGGGCGGGGACAGAAATTCTGTCCTGCGGTCGGGATACGCCGGTGGAGCTGCTTAAGGAATACTGCAGGGAATGCGGGTTCGTCTATAATCTGGCGGGAGTCAACCGTCCGGAGCATGAGGAAGAGTTCATGGAGGGAAATTGCGGCGCCGTCTCCATGCTGGTGGAAGCGTTGAAAAGCTGCGGCAACGCCTGCCCTGTCATGAATGCGTCTTCGATTCAGGCGGCTCTGGACAGTCCCTATGGAAAAAGTAAAAGAGCCGGGGAGGATGAGCTGTCCGCCTACGGGAAGGAGACGGGGGCGGCTGTGTACAACTACCGTTTTCCCAATGTGTTCGGCAAGTGGTGCAGGCCCAACTACAACAGCGCAGTGGCCACCTTCTGCCATAACATAGCCCGTGGGCTCCCGGTACAGGTGAATGATTCCGCCAAGGTCATGGAGCTGGTGTATATTGATGACGTGGTGGAGGAGCTTCTGCAGGCGCTGGAAGGGCATCCTCATAGGAACGGAGAGGGACACTGCTGTGTGCCGACTGTGTATGAAGCGAGACTGGGGGACATTGTGGAACTGCTGCAGGGCTTTCAGAAGAGCAGGGAGAACCTTATGGTGCCGGACGTGACCGAGGGGAGCTTTGAGAAAAAGCTGTACAGCACTTATTTAAGCTATCTGCCGGAGGAAGGCTTTGCCTATCCCCTGCTGATGCACGAGGATGACAGGGGGAGTTTCACGGAGGTCTTAAAGAGCGCCGACCGGGGGCAGGTGTCCATCAATATCCTGAGGCCGGGAATCAGGAAGGGGGATCACTGGCACCGTACTAAGAACGAAAAATTTATCATAATCAGCGGGCAGGCGTTGATCCGCTTCCGCAGGCACGGCAGCAGCGAGATCATAGAGTATCATGTGGACGGAAAAAGACTGGAGGTAGTGGACATTCCCATCGGATATACGCATTCGATCACAAATGAGGGCAGCGAAGATCTGACCATACTGATGTGGTGCAACGAATGCTTCGATCCGGACAGGCCCGATACGATACAGGAGACGGTGGACCAGGAAGGCTGTTATATAAAAGAAAAGGTGATACGATGAGAAAACTGAAAGTGATGACCGTGATCGGAACTAGACCCGAGATCATCAGGCTGTCCGAGGTGATTAAAAAGTGCGACAAATATTTCGATCAGATTCTGGTACATACCGGACAGAATTATGATTACACCCTGAATCAGATTTTCTTTGAGGATCTGGAGCTGAGGCAGCCGGATCATTACCTGAGCGCAGTGGGGGAGGATCTGGGGGAGACCATAGGCAATATTATCTCCAGGAGCTATAAGCTGATGCTGCAGATAAAGCCGGATGCGTTTCTGGTACTGGGCGATACGAATTCCGCTCTGGCGGCTATTTCTGCGAAGCGCCTGAAGATCCCTCTCTTTCACATGGAGGCCGGCAATCGCTGCTTCGACGAGAACCTTCCGGAGGAGACGAACAGACGGATAGTTGACCATATTGCTGATGTCAATCTGTGCTACAGTGAGCAGGCCAGAGGGCATTTATGCTCGGAGGGGGCGGCAAGGGAAAGGACCTTTGTCACCGGCTCCCCCATGGCGGAGGTGCTTTCTGCCAATATGGCCAAGATCAGGGCCAGCAGGGTTCTGGAGACGCTGGGGCTGGAAAAGGGAAAATACATCCTGCTGTCTGCCCATAGGGAGGAGAACATTGATCAGGAGAAAAATTTCTTTGCGCTGATGGAGGCGGTGAACCGTATGGCGGAGACCTACGGGATGCCGATCATTTACAGCACCCATCCCCGGAGCAGGAAATTCATTGAGCAGAGAGGGTTCAGCTTCCACCCTTTAGTAAGGAGCCTGCAGCCCTTTGGCTTCTCTGATTATAATCGCCTTCAGATGAACGCCTTTTGTGTAGTGTCCGACAGCGGGACCCTGCCGGAGGAGGCATCCTATTTCGGCGCAAAGGGCCATCCTTTTCCGGCAGTGTGCATTCGGACTTCCACGGAGAGGCCGGAGGCCATAGACAAGGGGAATTTCATTCTGGGCAGCATCACGGCGGAGCAGGTGCTTCAGGCTGTGGATATGGCGGTCAGAATGAACCGGGAGGGTGACCTGGGGGGAGCTGTGCCGAACTACATGGACGAAAATGTCAGCACCAAGGTGGTGAAAATCATTCAGAGCTATACAGGGATCGTCAACAAGATGGTCTGGAGGAAGGAATGCTGAGATTTTTGCTGTATTTTCAGTGCCGATCTTTTGCCGAAACTTTTATTAATTTTTTTTAATAAAACACTTGAAATTATTTCCCTGATGTACTATAATGAAAACATGGCAGTAGCCATTCCGACCGTGTGGCACATACGGCAGCGGAGATGCATTTGTCAATAAAAGGGAAATCAGAAGCGGCGGGCTGGCTGGGGTCAGGCCGCTGATTCTGTATGTTCTGCTTTATCTTTTGTTTCTTGTGTGCTACAATGAAAACAATTAGGAAAAGGAACAAAAGCGAACAGAAAAAGGGAAATGAAAAAGCAGCACAATAGAAAAATAAGGGAAGGAGCGGACAAAGGAATGAAGTATGATTATTTGATTGTAGGGTCAGGTCTTTTCGGGTCGGTATTTGCCCGCGAGGCGAAAAAGAAGGGAAAGAAATGCCTTGTGGTGGAGAAGAGGGATCATGTGGGAGGCAACGTCTACTGTGAGGAGATCCATGGTATCCAAGTTCATAAGTACGGTGCCCATATTTTTCACACATCAGACAGAGAAATCTGGCAGTATGTGAATCAGTTCGCAGAATTCAACAATTATGTCAATTCGCCCATTGCCCGCTATAAGCAGGAGCTGTATAATCTTCCCTTTAATATGAATACTTTCAACAAGATGTGGGGGGTTACGACTCCGAAGGAGGCGCAGGATGTCATTATGGAACAGATTGCGGGCCTGCACATCGTAAGGCCTGCGAATCTGGAGGAGCAGGCGCTGTCTCTGGTGGGCAGGGACGTGTATGAGAAGCTGATCAAGGGGTACACGGAGAAGCAGTGGGGAAGGGAGTGCAGGGAGCTGCCTGCATTCATCATCAGAAGGCTTCCCCTGCGGTTTACCTATGATAATAATTATTTTAACGACCGCTATCAGGGGATTCCCGTGGGAGGCTATACCAGACTGATAGAAAGGCTGCTGGAGGGCGTGGAGGTACGTCTGAAAACAGATTATCTGAGGCACCGGGAGGAGCTGGACGGTTTGGCCGAGAGGGTTGTCTATACGGGCATGATCGACCAGTTTTACGGCTATTCCATGGGCGTGCTGGAATATCGGAGCCTCCGCTTCGAGACAGAAGAGCTGAAGATGGAGAATTATCAGGGGAATGCGGTGGTGAACTATACGGAGAAGGAGGTTCCCTATACCAGAATCATTGAACACAAGCATTTTGAGTTCGGGAAGCAGCCCACTACGATTATTTCCCGGGAATACCCCAGCGAATGGAAGAAGGGTGACGAACCCTACTATCCCATAAATGACGAGAGAAATGATGATATATATGAGCGTTACAAGAAAAGAGCCGACGAGGACGGGCGGGTCATTTTTGGCGGAAGACTGGGCAGCTATCGCTATTATGACATGGACAAGGTGATCGCAGAGGCGCTGAAGGTGTGCCGGAAGGAGCTGTGACAGGAGCTGTGCCAAGAAGAGGCCGTATAACGGAACTGTCAGTATCTGTAAAAATTTGTCGACGGGATTTTCTTTACAAGGTGAATTTTTTGTATTATTATAATACTTGAAAAGGGGAAATTCAGAAATAAGGGGAATTGTAGAAATGGCAGTCTGCATATAGTTGACTGCCATTTCTATGTCTATTCCCGGCAGGCAATGAACCAAGTGCCATTTCTGCCGTCCAACGGTCTCGCCTCTGATCCTCTTGCTTGTTCCCGATGGGGAATGAACCTTGTGCCGTACCTGCTACGTTCTGAAAAGCGTCATAATCCACATTGCTGTCTGCAGAAAGGCGGTTCATTTGCGATTATGATTTCATGTTTTGCGGGCGGAACCGCCGGAACAAGAACCTATCGACGGACAAATTTATAAATATTTATGGATTACATTATTTTATTATGTTATTTTATTTGCAAAAAAAGAAGATTTGTGGTAAGCTTAAAGAGCAGGGTGTTTTTATCTCAAAGAATGCCCTGGCAATGTTGCAGAAGGCAGTAATAAAAAGTGCATATAGGAGGTGACAACATTGAAAGAAAGTTATAGGATTACGAAAGCCGAGCGCGAGGTCATGGAGGTGATCTGGGCGGCTAACGAGCCCGTCAGGACCAAGAATCTTCTGGACAAGATGAAGGAGAAAGGAAGAGACTGGAAGAGACAGACTCTGAATACCCTGCTTTTCCGTCTGGAGGAGAAGGGCATCGTGAGCCGCAGGCGCGCCTACGTCGAGGGAGCTCTGTCCGAGCAGGAACTGCTGCAGAAGCAGACGCAGGAGATACTCGACGATTTCTATGGCGGAAAGCTTGAGAACTTCTGTGCCGCTCTGGTGGGGAACCGCACCGTAAAGAGCGAAGAGGTGGACAAGCTGTATGATCTGATCGATGGTTGGAGAGCTAATTGAGAGAGGTATTTTGAATTATGAAGTACCTAATTCTAATGACGGCAGCCGGGAGCATACTGCTGATGGGATACTTGTGCTGGAACAAGGTGCTGAGAGGTTTTATGACACATGGCATGAGATATCGGGCTCTGGTTTTCGTACTGCTGGTCTACGTAATTCCATTGGGATGGCTTAAGGGCTTCTACGGTTATGTGGCCAGATGGCTCTTTGAGGTGAGGGTGCCGGTAGTCAGCGGGCACCCCGTAACCATCGCAGAAATCGCGGCGGAAGGACAAGCGTACACAACGCCTGATTATCGGTGGCAGCTGCTGATTGTAGGAGTATGGCTGGTCGGGGCGCTTGCATTACTGGTGCGGAAGCTCAAGTCCTATTTCTACAATAAGCGGCACCTTCTTTCGATAGCGAGAATCTGCGAGGGGCCGGAGATGGACGAGGCAATGATGCGTCTGAGAAAGGAGCTGCACCATAGGGGCCGCTTTAAGGTCGTGGTTGCGCCGGGCCTGAACACGTCTTTTACCTTGGGCGCTGTTAGACCAGTGATTTTTCTTCAGGAGGATTATTCTGAAGGACAGTTGTACTACATTCTTAAGCATGAGATGATACATATCGTCAGAAGGGACTTGGCGTTGAAGCAGATAATGGAATTTGCGTGCTGTCTTCACTGGTTTAATCCGCTGGTTCGTTGGCTGAATGATTTGCTTGACGATGCATGTGAGGCATCTTGTGACGAAAGAGTGCTGAAGGGCTCTACAGAAGATGAATTTCGGGCATATGCATGGCTGCTGGTGGACAATCTGAAAAGGCTGGAGATGGAGACGGTTCCCAGGAGGAAAATTCCGTTCCAGAGCAGTTTGGCGGATGCTTATGACAAGACAAAAGAAAGGGTGAATTTGATCATGGATGCAAAGGCGGTTAAGGGCTGGAAGAAGGGGCTGGCGGCAGGTGTGTTCGCAGTGTTGGTGATAGCGAATTCCCTGACGGCATTGGCGTATCCTGATGTGTACCACGTGAGGGGTGGCAGTAAGGAGATGGCAGAAGATACAGTAGAGGGAAATGCTTTCTGGGCAGGAGAGCTGGTAGGCGACGGTTACAGTGAGCCGGGGTTTGCCGTGCTTTACGAGGATCAGTTTATCGACATGGACGGAAATATTTCCCCGGTGAATGCATACGGCACCTATGTATTCTGCCTCAAGCATGATATTGTATCGGGCTATTACCAGACCCATCGGAAGGATGACACGGGCGGCTGTACGGTAAAGATATATGAGAGCACAAAATGTCTGATCTGCAATACCATCTGGGTTGGAGATTTGGCTGCCACACAGATATACGCTAAGTGCCCGCACTGAAAGTTGTTTTTCCTGCATTCAGGCGATTCCGGCCGTGGCCCCGGATCTGTGATTCCTTGTTCCGACAGAGGCTTGTCTTGGCAAAGGTCGTGCTCCGGGAACGGTTCGGAGTAAAGGGGGTCCTGCTCTGATAGAACCTTGCAAGACGGGAAGCACTGTCCGGGGATAAGATGCTTTTGCCGGTAATGATATGAATCGCCCTGCTGCTTTGTGAAGGGCGATAAGCGGGAGGTTTTAGCCGTTTGCTTCTATATGCCGGGTGACTGTTCGGGCTCTGGCAATGGAGCATTCGGGGTGTCTGGTATTTGATTACCTGACAGTTGAACCGCATTGATTTGGCGGATGGAACGGCTATACCGAAGGACAAGAGTTATACCGAAGGACAAGATCAGGCCGGGAGCTTTAGGGCTCCCGGCCTGAAGCTTTGCATATGCCATGCTCGCATATGCCATGTTCAGTCCTGGTTCACGTTCAGGATATATCCAGTTCCGGTGGGACATCCAGTTCGGTAGACACATATTTTCCGTTTTTCTTGCGCTGCCGGACACATTCCGTCAATAGATATTCGATCTGCCCATTTACCGAGCGGAAGTCATCCTCCGCCCAGGCGGCTATGGCATCATATAGCTTCGTGGACAGCCGCAGCGGTATCTGCTTTTTATTATCTGCCATATTAATATAAACTCCCTGAATTTACGACTGGCTGGGCATCATGGTTTCCGCAGAGCACCACCAGCAGATTCGAGACCATGGCGGCCTTGCGCTCCTCATCCAAATGAACTACGTCATTTTCGTTCAGCCGTTCCAGAGCCATTTCCACCATACCCACTGCGCCGTCCACGATCATTTTGCGGGCGTCAATGATTGCGGAGGCCTGCTGGCGCTGCAGCATGACCGCTGCGATTTCAGGCGCATAGGCGAGGTAGGTGATTCTGGCCTCGATGATTTCGATGCCTGCGTCATTTACCCGGGACTGGATTTCGTCCCGTATCCTTGCGGCAACTACATCGCTGGAGCCTCGGAGGCTTCCCTCGTCCGCCACGCCGTCCCCGGTGGTGTCCACGTTGGGCGCTACGTCATAAGGATAGATGCGGACCACATGGCGCAGGGCGCTGTCGCACTGCAGGGAGAGAAATTCCTTGTAGTTGTCCACGTTGAACACCGCCTTTGCGGTATCGATGATCCGCCATGTGACTGCGATGCCGATTTCAATGGGATTGCCCAGACAGTCATTGATCTTCTGGCGGCTGTTGTTGAGGGTCATGATCTTGAGGGACAGCTTTTTGTTGAGCATTTCACTGCCGGTGATGCTCATGCCCTGGGTGCCGGTCATGATGGCAGTGATTCCGCTGCCGGGCTCGGACACGTCCCCGCTCTGGCTCAGCCGGGTCTTTGCTGCCGGGTTCACACCTGTGCAGAAAGGATTTACAAAATAGAAGCCGTTATCCTTCAGGGTGCCCACATACCTTCCGAACAAGGTCAGCACCAGAGCCTCCTGAGGCTTCAGCACCTTGAGGCCGCAGAGCAGGATCCAGGCCAGACAGACCACGGCGATGCTCACCGCCAGACAGACGGCGCTCAGGATGCTGAAGGCCTCTTCCAGACTGATTGCCGATAAGACCAGCACCGTGATGGCCACCACATAGAGCAGAATGACTCCCAGCAGCACTGACATGCCATGTTTTTTTCCCTTTAAAACTTTCTCCGTCATTGTATTGCCTCCGTTTCTCTCTTGTCATATGAGATTTGTTTGATATCATTATGATATCATAAGGATTGGCGCAATGCAAGAGGGAGGAGTATGTTTTTTGCAAATATTTTTCTTTTGGTGCAAGGTGTCTTTTATTTGCTGGTGTGGTGCAAGGCGTCTTTTGCATGCTGTTGTTGTGTAAGGCGTCTTTTACTTACTGCTGTGGTATAAGATGCCTTTTAACTACATATTTACCTGCGATATATCATCCCTTGCTCTTTATGGTGCTTGTGATACGTGGTACGTGGCATCTTTCGGCGGCATCCTTCCGGGCAGCTTTTGCTATTTCGGAAGTTGCATTTTTTGTTCTGGATGGTATAATATTGATAGACATTATACCGGCTCGGAGTGAAGCAGAGCGGCCGTCCCCGAAGGGAAGCGGGAACATGGCATAATATCGAAACAGAAGGACATTGTTTCGACTTCTGATTCCATGTGCGCTGAAGCGCACGAAATCATGGTATAATGGAAGCGGCGGGAGCAAGACGCACCCGGAGGAACCGTGGGAAACCATGGAAACCTTGGGAATCATGGAAATTATGGGAAACCATGGAAAACGCAGATATTTTGCAGAAAGAGGAGGCAATCAGGATGATCAAAGGATTTAAGATGAAGCTGTACCCGGGGCAGGAGGCCGAGTATGAGAAGCGGCACAATGAGCTCTGGCCGGAGATGCAGGACATGATTCATGAGCACGGCGGAAAGAACTATACTATTTTTCTGGACAGGGAGACTCTGACTTTGTTCGGTTATATCGAGATCGAGGACGAGGAACTTTGGGCAAAGGGCGCCGATACGGCCGTCAATCGCAAATGGTGGGATTTCATGGCGGATATCATGGAGACCAATCCTGACAACAGCCCCGTGAGCATTGATCTGCAGAATGTATTTCATCTGGACTGACCGGCATAAATAGAGCATCAGACGTAATAAGGGGATTAGATGTTATAAGAGCATAGGATGAATAAGGGCGTCAGATGAAATAAGGGAAACGGATGAAATAGGGGCATCAAACGAAATAAGAGCATTAGATGGAATAAGAACGCTAGATGGAATAAGAACGTTAGATAAAATAAGAGCATTAGATGGAATAAGAACGTTAGATGAAATAAGGGCGTCAAATGAAATAAGGACGTCAGATGAAATGAGAACACCGGATGAAATAGGAAGTCCTCATGGAAAAAGGGCAGATAAAGGGGCTGTGAAAAAAATAGGAGTTGAAAACTCCGACTTTCACAGTCCCGTTACTT
>CANOFQ010000068.1 GCA_947565325.1 uncultured bacterium | reverse complement strand
CACTGAACATGTGTGGGGCATACGGCGCTTCACTGGATCTGCACGGCCTTCTTTTTATTAAAAACGAATATTTTACTGAATATATAGTTGGCTACAGTGACCAGAACGGCTGTGATCAGGGTGGCCACTACAAGGTTGATGTTCATGGCCGTCATGGCCATCATGGCCACTGCGTCCAGCACCCATGTGGAGACTCTGGAAAGTACGAACTTCGGAGCCTCCTTCCGCATAGGCTCCTTGCTTTTGAACACGAACCTTCTGTTGGTAAAGTAGGCAAAAATGACTCCCGCCGTCCAGTTTACGGTGCTGAGAATTCCGTTCTCAATGGGGGTAGGATACATGGTGTTGTGGAAAAACAAAGCGTTGACGGAGAACTTCGCTCCCCACGCCACTATGGTGGTAAGCACTCCCACGATCAGGTAAACAATGATTTCCTCGTGCTTCTTGCAAAGAGCCTTTATTTTCTCCATGGTGTGTCTTCCTCCGTCTTCCGATCTGTCGTCTATTGATCTGCCTTCTGCCGCCCGCCTGATGCTGCTGCCTGCCCTTCCGTTCTCAGCTGGCTCTCCCGGCCCTGCCGCCTGCCCTTCCAGCCCCGGCCGGCTTTCCCGGCCCTGCCGTCCCCGGCTGCCTCTTCCGGCTCTGCCGCCCGCCCTTCCGTCCTCGGCTGGCTCTCCCTGCTCTGCCGCTTCTCCGTCTCATCCTTCCACTGCCTGCAGGCCAGATGCGCTCCTGCCGTCTTTTCGGACAGCACCCTCAGCTTACTATGATTTTCTGCGTCTGTCAAGCACCCGGGTCCCTCTGGACACAGAAGTCGCTGTCAGCGGCCGCTGACCAGATCCTCCGCAGCTTCCCTCCGGATCCCGAGGAATCCTTCGGCTCCCCGGCTCTGCTACCCGTTCACCACATTCCGCTCCTCGCCCTTCAGAAACGCCTCTATGTTTTTGTAGGCCTCCTCCACGCAGCGTCTTCTGGCCTCCACGCTGGCCCATGCCAGATGGGGCGTGATGATCAGACGGCAGCTGTCCTTCAGACGGCTCAAGGGATTCTCCGGCTCCAGAGGCTCCTTCTCCACCACGTCCAGCCCCGCCGCCCCGATTTGTCCATTGGTCAGCGCCTCGTATAGTGCCTCGTTGTCCACTACCGGCCCCCTTGCCACATTCAGCAGAATAGCCGAAGGCTTCATCCTCTCCAATGCGTCCTTGTCGATAAAGTGCCTGCTCAGATCGCTCAGGGGACAATGCAGTGACAGATAATCACTTTCCCCAAGCAGTGTCTCCTTATTCACCTGAGGATATTCCCGACAAGCGCTCCTGCCCGTAACAGAGTGAAAAATCACTTTGCAGCCGAAGGCGGAGGCAATCCTGGCCACCCGCCTTCCGATGTTGCCCATTCCCACGATGCCCCAGACCTTCCCCTCCAGCTCATAAAAGGGGACGTCAAAATTAGAGAACCGGTCCTGCGCACTGTACCGGCCGGACTTGACATAGCCGTCATAATGGAAGAGCTTCTGGCTCAAGGCCAGCGCCAGCGTAAAGGTATGCTGGGCCACCATGGCGGTGCAGTAATCTCTCACATTGGCCACCTTGATGCCCCTGTTCCGGCAGTATTCCAGATCGCAGTTGTCGTAGCCAGTGGCGAACTCACAGATCAGCTTCACGTGAGGCGCATCCTGCAGAGTCTCCTCCCGCAGGGGAGACTTGTTGGCAATAACGATGTCCGCCTCCCTGACCCGCTCCCGAACCTCCTCCGGTGTCACTGTATTGCCATAAATAACCACATCCCCAAAGTCTCTCATACAGTCCACCGACACGTCTGCGCCCACGCTGTTTCTCTCCAAAATAACAATCTTCATGCCGATGCCTCCCGCTTGATTCAGCAGTGTCAGAAACTGCCGATTTGTATACCGGTCTTCCTTTTTCTATATCGGTTCTTTCTACAGCCCTCCGCCCGGAGCTGCCGAACCCGCAGGTCACAGAACCCGCTCTGCCGCCGCCATGTATTCCGACACATATTTCCACACATATTCATACATCCGATGCCTTTTCCTGCTCAACAGATAATGGGGCATATCGGCACGGTCAAGGGCCCTGTCCCCATCCGGCATACCGCTCAGGTAAGGAGAGTACAGACACACGGCATCCTCCGATTCGGGATCAATGAACATAGCAGCCATATTGGAATTGTACTCGTACTGATACACCTGAAAGCTCTCTGCCGTCCCGCCGTTATTTTGCCTGAACTCCCCAAACTGCACAATTGTATTTTTCAGCTTTTCCTCCGAGTTCTCCTTCCGCAGCTCCGCCAGCTGGCGGGAACCCGGAGAGTCGGGCTTCAGCATGTAACAGACAAAACGTCCCCCTCTGTCCAGCAGATCCAGCACTGCGTCCCTATAGGGAACCGGCCGTTCTGTGGAAAACAGATAATTTGCGCATGTAGTAAGTGTGGTGCCGAAATCAATGACCGTATGCTCTGCCGTCCGGATCAACGCCGCCTTGTCCCCCTGGCTCAGCCTTTCCAGATATCCCTGCACCGGCTCCATCCCGTCAAAGCCCTGCGCCGCCATCCAGCTGCGCCTGATCAGGGCCTCCGCCGTCCCGGGGGCATAGATGCAGATCTCCCGCCCCTCAAACTGCCCTGCCCGAACAAATTCCTTCTTCTTCGCCGCCCTCATAATGTCATAGACATCCTTTGAGACGGAGATGGAATCCGGGGGAGTCGCCTTTTCCAGATGGGCCCCCCAATTGATATCCTGCGAATGAATAAATCCCTGCTGCCCTTCATCCGTATATTTTATGGTTCCCTTATGAATGGAAATCCGTAAATGCACCTCCCCCTCGATGCCCTCTCCCTCAAATTCCAGCCGCAGGGCGGGAAGATCCGTCTTGAGGACATTCTGGGCAAACCCTACTGCGGTACTCAGCGCATTCCTCTCGCTCTCGTCATGGACGGCGATCAGCCCGCCGTCCCCCAGCCATGACCATACCACGGCTGTCCCGCACTTATTCCTTCCTGCCACCTTCCGCAGTCTCGTGGCTATTTTTTCATACAGCAGGTCAAATGCCTG
Source organism: uncultured bacterium (assembly GCA_947565325.1). GTDB lineage: Bacteria > Bacillota > Clostridia > Lachnospirales > Lachnospiraceae > Acetatifactor. The sequence goes on along the minus strand of CANOFQ010000068.1, from coordinate 9,820 downwards.
ACTGGATATGTCTCTGGGATTGCTCCTGACCACGTTGGAATGCCCCGATGCGTCAATGAAAACCAGATAAACATTTTCATAAACCTGATCCTTTATAAACATTATCCTGCCCTCCTTGGTAATTTCACGCCAGAATAAATCCGATACCACCTGCCAGCCTCGTCCGTTCTTCCCCTCCCGCAGATCCCTTACCCGGCATTTCAGTTGTGCATGTAGTCATTATAATCATTTTAGGAGAACATGTCAATGTCTCTTTCCGACATTTATAGACATTTCCCGGCATTGAAGCGCAAGGCACGCATATCGCCTTGAACGCTCTTCCTTCTAAAAATATAAAACCAAGTATAATATAAAACTAAATATAAAATCTTCATAAAGGATAATAAAACAAGAAGGCCACAGCCAAAGAGCAGCAGCCTCCCCATTTGCCTATCCAAATCAAATCATGACTACGGCAAAATCAACGCTTACGTAGTCAGAAACTCCTTCAGCAGAGCCTCCAGCTCCTCCTCCGTCACCGCCGCAGAATCATCCACAGAAGAGGCCGGCTGGGCCGCATTCAGAGTACCCGTCCCCTCCGTGGCGGGCCGGAAGAGGCTCCCGTCCTGCACCGGGGGCTCCGGACTGCCCATCATGACGGGTGTATCCTCGCTCCCTGCCGCCAGAGAGTCCCGTCCGCCCACAGCCAGTCTGTTCCCGATTGGCATCAGCTCCACCGTCCGCCTGCCCTCGCCTCTGGCCTGAAGGGCCTTGCTGCCCCTGCGGCTCTTCGGCTTGTCCTTCCTGCCTCCCTGTACCCGTCCGTAAGTCCCTCTTTTCTCCTCAAAGACATTCTCTCCGTAGAGCATCTCGATATCCTGCCTTGTGATATCGATCCGCGGGGAGAGATGGTTCTCCAGATAGTCCACCAGATTCACCTTCAGAATCCTCTTTTTTCCCCGCACATCCACTATCGTGGAGATGCTGAAGTACAGATAAAGCCCGAAAAAGCTCACGATGTAAAAAGGAAGCACATCCCCAAGCGTCCGTCCTCCCACGATGCTCCTGCATATGCCAATGCCCGAAAAGACCACCGACAGCAGCATCAGCTGGCCGGACAGATGGTACATGGTCTCAAAGGACATGTGCCCAAGAGACATCCGGTTCAGGAACTTGTCCACAAAGACAGGAATATTGGACACCCCGTTGCTCAGCTGATAACAGCTGGCGAACTTTGTCTTGCACTGCTTCAGCAGCTTGTTCTCCGTGGAAGCCATGTTGTCGGCCTCCTTTATCATATTCCGGTAAAGCATCCCCAAGAGTATCCTCAGGACGACGCTGGCCCCCAGACAAGCAAACATACAGATCGTAATCAGCTTTTCCTCCTGAAACACGCGAAACATAATGCGCCTCCTTTCATATACCTGCACCCTTTTTTGCGGCCCTGTGCCCTAATATCCGGCCGCCTCAAGCTCCGCTCCCAATAGCCCCGCTCCTCAGAGCCAAGCTCCTCTGCGGACGCCGGCTCCGCTCCCAATGACCCTCCGCCCTTCAGAGGCATGTCCCTCCGAGGCTCCCTGCACTGCCGGCTTTGTTCCGGCATCGGGATTTCTGCTGCCTGCTTCGGCCCAGAGATATCACGGTTCCGCATCCTGGGTGCAAACATATTGTCTTTATGTCCGTATAATCAGTATAACGTAAATATATCCGTCTTTACAGATTTTTTCATCGCATTTTTCTCCCATTATCTGACATGAACCCCCATATTCCAAGGCTATCAGGCAATCTTTTGTCGTTCCCGGCTCACGGTCTCCCTTGCCGCCGCCCTGACTGCTCCGTTTTTCTTCCAGAAATTCTTACAAGAGAAAAAACGGCCCACATCGTTTCCGTATGCGGCCACAAAAGCATATATTGACAGAAGCAAGTCAAAAAAGTCAGATGCAAGAACAATGCCCACACGAAAGAGGGAATGTCCAAGGACAATGTCAGGAATCTGCCAGAGCCAAGACAAGAATAAGAACAGAATATTAGATTGCAGAATTCCATAAAATTTGATAAAATGTATCCTATCTGAATAAAATATCATAGAAGGAGAATAAAATCATGGACTCACTGAAATACACTACCCACGGCACATGCTCCAGAGAAATAGACATCACACTGAAGGACGGAGTCATCGACTCCGTGAAATTCACGGGAGGATGCCATGGCAACCTGCAGGGCGTGAGCGCTCTGGTGAAGGGGATGAAGCCGGAGGAGGCCATCTCCAAGCTGAAGGGCATCCGCTGCGGCGCCAAGTCCACCTCCTGTCCGGATCAGCTGGCTCTGGCTCTGGAAGAGATGCTGTGATCCCACCCTTCCCGGACCCGTTCCGGGGAGGCATCCCGAAGGGCCCTATCGGCGTTTTCTGCTGAGATACGACACAGAATATAAGACAACATTTTGAGAGGCCTGATTATGAAAAAAATTGTACTGACAGGCGGCGGCAGCGCAGGACACGTTACCCCCAATATCGCTCTGCTCCCTTCCCTCAGGGATGCAGGGTATGAAATCACTTATATGGGTTCCTATGACGGCATCGAGAAAAAACTGATCGGCGACTTTGATATTCCCTATGTGGGCATTTCCACGGGAAAGCTTCGCCGCTATCTGGATCTGAAGAACCTTACTGACCCTTTCCGTGTCATCAAAGGATTCTCGGAAGCCAAAAAGTTCCTGAAGACCTATCGGCCGGACGTGGTCTTTTCCAAAGGGGGCTTCGTCAGTGTACCCGTGGTCAGAGCCGCCGCTTCTTTGGGCATTCCCTGCATCATCCACGAGTCCGACATGACCCCGGGGCTGGCAAACAAGCTCTGCATCCCCGTGGCAAAAAAGGTCTGCTGCAATTTCCCCGAGACCCTGAAGCTCCTGCCGGAGAGCAAGGCCGTCCTCACCGGATCCCCCATCAGGGCGGAGCTGGCGCAGGGCAACAAGCTGGCCGGGCTGGATATGTGCGGCTTCAACGCCAACAGCCCAGTGATCATGGTCATCGGCGGAAGTCTGGGGGCCGCAAATGTCAACAAGGCCGTAAGGGACTCCCTGAGCAGACTTCTGGAGGACTTTCAGGTGGTTCATATCTGCGGCAAGGACAAGATGGATAACCTGCTCCTGAACACGGCGGGCTACAGGCAGTTCGAGTACGTCAAGGCCGAGCTGAAGGATCTGTTTGCCATGGCGGATCTTGTGATCTCACGGGCGGGCGCCAATGCCATCTGTGAGCTGCTGGCGCTGAAAAAGCCCAATATCCTGATTCCGCTGCCCTCCTCCTCCAGCCGGGGCGACCAGCTTCTCAATGCCCGATCCTTCGAGGCGCAGGGCTTCTCCATCGTGATCAACGAGGACGACCTGACCCCTGAGCTTCTGGTGGACAAAGTGCACGAGCTGTATTTTTCCAGACAGATCTATCACGATGCCATGACAAAAAGCGGACAGATGGATTCCATCAGGACCATCCTGAAGCTGCTGGAAGAAGCCTGACACACGAGGTTCCAAAATGGATTATGACTGTCTGATTATAGATGACGAACGGCTGCTGGCGGACAGCACCGCAGAATACTTCAATCTGTTCGGGATCCGGACCGCCGTGGCATACAGTGCGGAAGAAGGCCGGGACTTTTTCGGAAAAAATAAGGCCCGGCTGCTGCTGCTGGACATTAATCTGGGTGACGGCAGCGGCTTTGGGCTCTGCAGGGAGCTGCGGGCCAGGACGGACATTCCCATCTTGTTTCTGTCCGCCCGCACAAGCGATGATGATAAGATAATCGCCCTGAGCATCGGCGGGGACGACTATGTGCAGAAGCCCTGCTCCCTAAGCGTCCTGCTGGCCAAGGTGAAGGTAGTGCTGAAACGCTATGGCGAACCGTCTGAAGGGGAGCAGGGGCAGGAGGGATATTCTGACGCCAGGCTCACCGTGGACTTCGGCTCCAGACAGACTCTCGTGAACGGATCCCCCGTGAAGCTCACGGCTCTGGAATTCAGGCTTCTGACCTACCTGATCCGAAACCAGGGAAAGGTCGTCACGAAGCAGGAGCTCTTCGAAAACATCTGGGAGGACAGATTCACGGGAGACGGAACCCTGAACGTGCATATCCGCAGAATACGGGAGGCCATCGAGCCTGACCCGGGCAGACCGGAGTATATTATCACCTTCTGGGGAGACGGGTACAAGTTCTGTGGCCGCTGAGGAGCTTTCCCCGGAAAGGTATCGGTATGACAAAAAAGGCATTTACATTTCTATTGGGACTCCTTTTTCTGACCGAAACTGCAGTGTTTTTCTTCCTTCTGTTCCGGATGCCCGACATTGCTCAGGATGTCATCGGGATAAATGATGTGCTTCAGTCGGTGCGGGCCGACTGGGACACAATGGAAAAGCACGAGAACCCCACCGATCTTGACTATGTGGTGTTGGACAGAGAAGGGGCCGTTCTCTTCCGCACCCGCACCGGACTGTCCGAGAACATGAATCAGGCCCTGCTCTGCGGGGACGGGATTCTGGATGTTGAAGTAGACGGTTCCGTCATGGGCAGGGTCATCATTCACAACGATATTCCCCGGCGGCTGCAGGCCGGATACCGCAGCTCCGCCCTCGGTCTGGGTATTCTGATGCTTGCCCAGTGGATTCTGTGCGTGATCCTGTTCTTCTGCCTGAACCGCATTCTGCTCAGGCCCTTTCAGAAGCTGAAGGACTTTGCCGGGCACATAGCAAGGGGCAATCTGGACATTCCTCTGGAGATGGACAGAAGAAATCTTTTCGGCGCCTTCACGGAAAGCTTCGATCTTATGCGCTCCGAGCTCAAAAAAGCCAGAAAAGCCGAGGCAAAGGCAGCCGCAGACAAAAAGGAGCTGGTAGCGAAGCTGTCCCACGACATCAGGACCCCTCTGGCCAGCATCAAGGCAGTGTCCGAAGTCGGGATCGCCCTGGCGGACAGCCGTCGGCCGGACTATCGGGAAAAGGGGGCTCAGGCATACGAGACGGATCGCCTGCTGCAGGGCGCACGGCAGAATTATGAGCAGATTCTCCGAAAGGCCGACCAGATCAATGCTTTGGTCACTGAACTGTTCACGGCCACTCTGGAGGAGCTGCAGCGCCTCCCCGTGATCTGTTCGGATCTGGAGAGCCGGGAGCTGAAATCTCTTCTGGAAAACGCCGACTATCTGCACCGCGGAACGGTCCCCTCCGTTCCGGACTGCCTTCTGCACGGTGACAGGCTCCGTCTGCAGCAGGTATTCGACAACCTCTTTTCCAACTCCTATAAATACGCCGGCACAAAAATAGACATCTGTGCATACCGCTCAGGCCCCTGCCTCTCGGTTTCCATCGAAGACTATGGCGGTGGAGTCTCTCCGGACGACCTTCCTCTTCTGAAGGAAAAGTTCAGGCGGGGCAGCAATGCCGCAGGCATAGAGGGCGCAGGGCTGGGGCTTTACATCTCCGACTTTTTCCTGCGGGAAATGCAGGGATATCTCACATTGGAAAATGGCCGCCACGGCCTGAAGGCCACGGTGACCATCCCTTTAAGCGGAAGTCTTCCCTGAGGCGGGCTCCCATGTTTTCGTTGCGGCGGATTCCTTGTTTTCGCCGAGACAAATTTCTTGTTCCCTCCGAGACGGTTTTCTTGTTCCCTCCGAGACGGTTTTCTTGTTTCCCCGGAGACGGTTTTCTTGTTTCCCCGGAGACGGTTTTCTTGTTTCCCCGGAGACAGTTTTCTTGTTTTCTCTGAAACGGATTTTCTTCCACTTCCGGAAACAGCCTTTTTCAATCCTCCGCCAGCAGCTCCCGGGGTGCGATCCTGCGCACCCTCAGAGAGAGCAGACATATGATTCCGAAGGCTACTGCCACCAGCCCCACCCCGGCAAATGCGATAAAGCCTATGGGTACCGTGAAAGTACACTCCACGATGCCGATGCCCTGCAGAAACAGAGCAGTCAGGGGATTGATGATCAAGGCGCTCACCGTAAGTCCCACAGCCACGGAAAGAATCATGGCCGGCATGAAGCTCAGCGCCGTCTGGAGCACCAGCTGCCCCGAAGTGAATCCCACCGCCTTCAGTATACCGTAGTCCCGTTTCTTTGTATTCAGCATGCCTCTCACCAGCAGGTACAGTACAAAGGCAACGACCGCCACGCCCAGCACCAGAACCGCCGCCACAATGATCTTCATCAGGGAAACATATACCTTGACGGAGGCATTCAGCACCGAGCGGATATTGATGCAGATATTTGCTTCCGGCCCCAGGGCTTCGCTTATCCGGGCATTGAATTCGTCCACGTCCTGCCCTTCTGCCACATTGATGTAGTAGCTTACGTTCTCAAGCTGCCCTATCCGCTCATAGCCCTCTCTTGTCAGCAGGCAGTCCTCGCCCAGATTATTGGAATACTGGGTAAAGCCGCAAATCAGATAATCTGCCTCCTGCCCGTTTGTCGTAAGGGTGATCTGATCCCCCAGCTTCAGCCCCTTCTCTCTGGCATACTTCACCGCCACCGCCGCTTCATTGTCATATTTCGGAAAACGTCCCTGAAAGCACACCTCCTGATTGTTGAGCAGAGAGGCGTCCTGCACAATCATGGCCATCAGGGAGATTCCCCCTGCGTGCCCCACGTTCTCCGTATGGAACAGATACACCTTTTCCGCCCCTGCATCCTCTTCCATCAGGCGCAGGAATTTCTCCTCCGCCTCCGCATTGACATTGATGCAGGAATCCGCCGTCTCTCCCACGATCAGCTTTATGAACGGATCCATGTCCACGATCATGTTCTCCGTCATCAGCCCCGCAAAGACCACAACCAGCGACAGCACCAGCATTGTGACACAGACAGTCACATTCTGCTTTATGCCCGAAAAAGCGGTCTTGAGAGCCAGCGCCGCCTGAAGGGGCGCCGAGGTTCTTTCCAGCGGGACGAAATTGCGCTTGAAGCTATGGGTCAGGATTCCCTGCCGCAGCGCAACGATAGGGTCTATCTGCCGGATCCTCCGGGAGGACAGCCATACGGCAAGGGCCACGGTTCCCCCTATGACCGCCAGTGTGGCCCCGAAGGGCAGCGGCAGAAAGCGAACCCCATAGGGAATCCCGGTCTGGGATATCATCAGGGCGTTCACCGCCGGAAACAGGCAGTAGGAAAGCCCTGTCCCGAAAAGGGCCGCCGTCAGGGCTATGCCCAGAAACTGCAGCAGCAGGGCCCCTATCAGCTGTCCGGAGGTATACCCCACCGCCTTCAGCGCACCCAGCTTCTGCATGTTCTCCTGAACATAATTGATGATATTGGAGGCGATCACCACCACTGCAATGAGCAGCACAAGAAACGCCATGGCGCTGACGATGCCGGAGCAGATCATCTGGGAAATGTAGCGGGAGGTTGTCACCATGGCATAAGAATTGCTCAGGGCCCGTGCAGAGGGATACCGGGAGGATACGGCCTCCTTCAGCATGGCCTCAAAATCTGCGCTTTCCGCCTTGTCCCGCAGCCGAACCGACACCAGCGTGGCCTCGGGGGCCAGCCCTCTCTCCCTCAGGGCCTCATACTGGTCCGCCGTGAGAGCCAGCAGCATCATATAGCAGTTATGGGAGCCCGTCATGATGCTGTTGGTGTAGCCGCACAGCGCATACTCCTCCTCGCCGCTGCCGATGACGATGCGCAGTCTCTCGTCCCCCGAGCCGGCCCGGCCCCCCGCATACAGCATGGGAATGTAGACGCCGCTGTCAAGCCCTCTGTCCTCCACCAGCTCCGCCCTTCCTATGGAGCGGGTCAGGGCAGCCTCCTTCTCCATGAACACGAATTCCGTATTGATCTCGCCGCCGTTGTATTCCAGAGAGCCCACCATTGCCATACAGTCGTCCATGCGGTACTCCAGCGTCCTCGGATCCTCCTCCAGTATCCGGGCGATGCTGCGGCGCATCTCCTCATCCTGCCCGGTGACCGCCAGCGTGACATGCTCGGCGTTCAGCCTGTCATGATAACGGTCAAAATTCTGTTTGTAATCCGTGGCCAGCATCAGCCATAGGTTCAGCATACAGGACGCCAGCAGGATCAAGACGATAATTGCCGCCGTCTGCCCCTTGACCCTGCGCAGATTGGAGCGGACGATGAGAAAATCTTTTTTCATAGCTATACCTCTTTGCATATTCCTTTTACACTCTTTGTACGCACTTTGTATGCACTCTGAATGCGCTTGTATGCACTCTTTTCACATCCTTTGCACGTTCCATGCGTATAGAGATCAATTATCAAAGCTTTAGGTCCATTTCAATTATTGGCGCTGTCACATCAATTATTTGAACCTTTTCATCATTGATTTCAGCTTTTCGTGTTAGTTTAAAAGTGGGCTGATATGCATTCTGGACTATCAACAGACCATGTATTTTCCGTCTGTTAAAGGAGTTAAAAACAGTCACCAGCCCATCTGTGCCAGAAAGGAGGACAGCTTCTCATGTCTCTCCCCGTCTCCATGCCGATAGCTGCCCAGAACGCACTCCCCCAGAACCGCCCCGTCCTTCAGGTACAGGATCCGGGTCCCCCGTCTGGCGGAGCGCATGTCGTGGGTCACCATCACCACGCTCTGGCCCGACTGGTTGAACTGCGTCAGGGTGTCCAGCACCTCCAGACCACTCTTAGAATTCAGCGCCCCGGTGGGCTCGTCGGCAAAAAGCATTCTCGGCGAATTGATCAGCCCCCTGACGATGCCTACCCGCTGGGCCTCGCCGCCGGAGATCTGGGCCGGGAACTTCCTCTGGGTCTCCTCGGAGATGCCCACCGCCCCAAACAGCTCTTTTGCCCGCTTCACCAGCGCTTTCCGGTTCTTATTCACCAAAAGCCCGGCTGTCAGAACATTGTCCATGACACTCATGCCGTCTATCAGATAGATCTGCTGGAACACAAAGCCGCAGAAGCGGCGCCGAAAGACCGCCAGCTGATCCGGGCTTAGGTCAGAAATGATCCTGCTGCCGGAGGATAGACGAGAGGAGGCCTTCTCTGAACGCATAGCATTCAAAGGGGCATCGGAAGTCCCTCTGCCGGATACGCCGCCGCAGAACGTAACGGTCCCCAGCGTGGGCGTATCCATGCCGGAAAGGGCGTACAGCAGCGTGGACTTTCCTGCGCCGCTGGCTCCCATAATCACGGTGAAATCCCCGTCATAGAGCTCCAAATCAATATTTTTCAGAACATGCTGTATATTTCCCCCGCTGGAGAAGGATTTGCACAAGTTTTCTGTCTTCAACAGTATTTCGCTCATCAAAGCTCCTATCTGCCCGCGCTCCGGGCGTTTCCCCACTATTAATTATCTTCTCTCTTTGTTATTCCGACAACCAGCTGCGATTCCGGCTGCCTATTACAATTTTGGCAGTCCACCCCGCTTCCCGCCGCCTTGGAATAACCTTATCATAAGCCTTCGCTCCTTAAATGTCCTTATGCAAGCCTTAAATAATCCTTAAATTTGTACGGTTTTCCTGCGGGGATTGCACACCGTTACAATAATGGTACATGCCCTCCACACAAAAGTATTTGTTTTTTATCCTTTCTATGGTATCATCAATATCAGAACCTTCAATATCAGAATCATCCGTATCAGAGTTATCATCAATATCGGAGACATCAAGTCCGGAAGAATCGCTTTTGAACAGTGCATGGGGGCAATTGGGATGGCAAGAACAATTGGGATCGGCATTCAAAGCTTTGAAAAGCTGATAACAGAGAACGGTTTCTACATCGATAAGACAGATTTTATCAGACAGTGGTGGGAAAACAGAGACGAGGTGCAGGCTCTGATCGATTCTGTGGCGTCCTGATAACAGGAAATCCGGTCCGG
>CANOFQ010000067.1 GCA_947565325.1 uncultured bacterium | reverse complement strand
GGCTGGTGATATAAGTGGGATCCCCGCTCATGACATAGCCCACGATCTGGTTCACCGGGTTGTAGCCTTTTTCCGTCAGCGCCTCGTACACAGAGGAAAGCACCGCCTTCACCCTGCTCTCAGAATCGCAGCCTACCTTGAAATACTGGGTATTCTCCAAGTTGTCCATACACTAACCTCGCTTTATCTCCAAATCCGCCGGGGCTCTCCGAAACCCAATCATTGCCTTTTTCCACTATAACTCATTTGTACCTAAAATTCAAGAAAAACTATTGCGCCGAGAACTCCTGAGCTCTCACCGTATGCCGGAAGTCCCTCGCACACCGGCATCTCATCCTATATCAGTATCTCGTCCGTGAGGAACCTGCTGACCGGCACCCGCACCATCTCGTTTTCGCCATGGGCCGCAGCCGGCTCCGCAGGCACCGCCACCTTCACGTAATCCGCCGTGTGTCCTACCCAGAAGCTTCCCCCGGCTATTTCCTGCCGTTCCTCCAGAAGCACCTCCGCTTCCCTGCCTATGTAATGTCTGCGGAATTCCGCAGACTGTCTCCGTTCCAGCTCGAACAGCTCCCCGCTGCGTCTGGTCTTGATCCGGTCCGGCACCTGACCCGGCATCCTGTCCGCCGCCGTGCCGGCCCGTCTGGAGTATTTGAAGATGTGCATCTCATAGAAACCCACCTTCTCCAGAAACGCCCGGGTAGCTTCAAACTCCTCCTCTGTCTCTCCGGGAAAGCCCACGATCACGTCCGTCGTGATAGCCGGGCGGCCGAAGCGTTCCCGCAGCCGCTCCACGCTCTCATAGTATTCCCCTGTGGTGTAGCGCCTATTCATCCTTTTCAGCGTGGCATCGCAGCCGCTCTGGAGGGACAGATGAAAATGGGGGCACAGCTTGGGAAGCGCCGCCAGCCGCCCTGCCGCCTCTTCCGTGACGAACCTGGGCTCAAGGGAACCCAGCCGGATCCTGCGAAGACCCGGAATCTCATGGACCTTCTCCAGAAGAGCGATCAGCCCGGTCCCCGGCCCCTGCTGTCCGGCCAGCTCGGCGCCATAGGAGCTCAGGTGGATGCCCGTGAGCACAATCTCCCGATAACCCGACTCGGCCAGCCCCCTGACCTCCCTGACCACCGCCTCTTCGGAACGGCTGCGCACCCTCCCTCTCGCATAGGGGATGGCGCAGTAGGAACAGAACTGATTACAGCCGTCCTGAATCTTGATGTAGGCCCGGGTGTGCTCCACCGTCTGCTTCAGCTGCAGCTCCTCGTACCCGCAGGGGCGGCTCATGTCCAGAACCGTGGTTCCTCCCAGCGTCTTGTCCCCCTTCCCCGTCTCCTGACGGTTCTGCAGATACTCCTCCAGAATCTCTGCAATGTCCTTCTTCCTGTTGTTTCCCACCGCCAGGTCGATACAGTCGTCCTCCTCGATGCGCCCCCTCCCCGTCTGCACATAACAGCCTGCGGCCACCACCACGGCCTCCGGATTGCGCTGCTTCGCCCGGTGCAGCATCTGCCTGCTCTTCCGATCCGCAATATTTGTCACCGTGCAGGTGTTCACGATATAAATATCCGCCGCCTCGTCAAAGGGCACGATCCTATAGCCCTTTTCCTGCAGCAGCTGCCGCATTCCTTCCGTCTCGCAGGAGTTCACCTTGCAGCCCAGATTATACAATGCCACATTTTTCATGTGCTTTCCCCTCTGTTTTTTGTACTGTTTTCGCCTTGACATTTATTTTTCGAACCGTTAATATGTAGAAGGGTCGCTGATCCATAGCGCCAAATATCGAAAAGGAGGTATGGAAAAATGAAAACAGTACAGATTAGTCTGAATTCTATCGACAAGGTAAAATCGTTCGTGAACGACATCGCCAAGTTTGATTATGATTTCGATCTGGTGTCCGGCAGGTATGTCGTTGATGCAAAGTCCATCATGGGCATCTTCAGTCTGGATTTGGCAAAGCCTCTGGATCTGAACATCCATACAGAAGAAGGTGTAGATGAGGTAATGACGTTCCTGCAGCCTTATCTGGCATAGCGCATACCTTACATATCGGTGTCATCAAAGAGTCTCCCGGACCCACAGGCCAAGCCTGCATCCGGGAGATTTTTCCGTTTTTCCGTTTCATGGAGCCGCCCTCTGCCCACGCAGCAGGGCTTCCCTCCTCCTGCCGAAGGCCGCCCCCAGCGGCTGCGGAAGCCTGCGACAGCCCGCACTGCGTCAGTCGAGTCCCGCAATGGCATTTCCCGGCCCGCAGCGACTCACACCACGATCAGCTCCTTGGTCTCCAGCGCCCTGTTCACCAGCTCCTCTATTCTCTCGTCCAGATTGTGCTCATGGCGGCGGATGATCTTCACGTTGGGCTTGGTCACGGGATGCTTGGCCACAAAAATGGTGCAGCAGTCCTCGTAGGGCAGAATGGAGGTCTCGAAGGTTCCGATCCGGTTCGCCACCTCCACGATCTCCTGCTTGTCGAAGCCGATGAGGGGCCTATACACCGGCAGCTGGCAGACCTCGTTGGTGGCCGCCAGGGAGCTCATGGTCTGGGAGGCCACCTGGCCGATGCTCTCCCCCGTGATCAGCCCCAGACACCCCGTCTCCTTCGCTATATGCTCCGCGATCCGCATCATATACCGCCGCATGATGATGGTCAGCTCCTCATGGGGGCATTTCTCATGGATATAGAGCTGGATAGCGGTAAAGTCAATGACATGGAGCCAGATAGGGCCCGTATAGGCAGACACGATTCTCGCCAGATCCACCACCTTCTGCTTGGCCCTCTCGCTGGTGTAGGGCGGCGCATGGAAATAGACCGCATCCAGCTTCACCCCCCGCTTCGCTATCATGTATCCGGCCACGGGGGAGTCTATGCCGCCGGACAAAAGCAGCATGGCCTTGCCTCCGGTTCCCACCGGCATCCCCCCCGGCCCCGGAACTGTCTCCGAATAGACGCAGATCCTTTCCCTGATCTCCACACTGAGCAGAATATCCGGCTCATGCACATCCACGGACATCTCCGGGAAGGCCTTCAGAATGGCCTCCCCCAGATCCGCATTGATCTCCATCGACTCCTTGGGATAATCCTTTCTGGCCCGTCTGGCATGAACCTTAAAGGTTCTGTTCTTGTCCGGATACACCTCATCCACATATCTGACAATACTGTCACATAGCTTCTCGAAGCCCTCGTCCTCCAGATACATCACCGGACAGATACCGGAAATGCCGAAGACCTTCTTCAGGCATTCTACGGTGTCTTCATAGTCGAATTCTCCCTCCGCATCCACATAGATGCGGCCCTGGCTCTTATGGACGAGGAATTTTCCCTCGCATTTTTTCAGGGCGAACCTGATCTGATGCACCAGCGCATCCTCGAACAGATAACGGTTCCTCCCCTTGATGCCGATCTCGGCATACTTTATCAAGAAAGCTGTAAACATATTTTATTTAGCGCCTCCGAGTGTATTTACGTAATATAGGAATTTTATCATACATCGCCCGCAATGTATAGTCTATTTCTTCCATGGTAGTATAGACCGAGAAGCTCACCCGTATGGTGGAGCCCAGCAGGGGATTCTGGAGTCCCATGGCCTGCAGCGTGGCCGAAGGCTGGGGCTTCCTTGCGGCGCAGGCGCTGCCTGCGGACACATAGATCCCGTCCTCCTCCAGAGCGTGGAGCAGCACCTCGCTGCGCACCCCCATGACGGAAAGGCTCACGATATGAGGCGCCGTCCCTGCGCCCTCCGGCTCTCCCGGCACAAGCCCGTTGATCTGTATCCCCTCGATCTTCCTGGCGCCCTCAATGAATGCCCTCTTGTACTGGTACAGTCTCTCCATGTCGCCGTCGTAGTGCTCGTAGAGAAGCTCCGCCGCCTTGGCCATCCCTGCGGCCCCGGGCACGTTGTCGGTGCCGGACCGGAGGTTCATCTGCTGCCCTCCTCCGTAAAGAAGGGGCTGCAGCTTCACCCGCTCGCCCACATACAGCAGGCCTACTCCCTTGGGGCCGTGGATCTTGTGGCCGCTGGCGGACAGCAGGTCGATGCCCATCCGCTTGGGGTGGATCTTCGCCTTGCCGAAGGCCTGAACCGCATCCACGTGGAACAGCGTCCCGGGATTCATCCTCTTGATCAATGCGCCGGCCTCCGCAACGGGCTGCAGCGCTCCCACCTCGTTGTTGGTGTGCATGACGGACACCAGTATAGTGTCCTGCGTCATGGCACGCTGCAGATCCTCCAGAGAGATCTGCCCGTAAGAATTCACCGGCAGGTAGGTCACTCTGTAGCCCATGGATTCCAGATGCCGCATGGTGTTCATCACCGCCGGATGCTCCACCTGGGTGGTGATCAGATGCCGCCCCCGCCTCTGATAGGCCTGAGCACAGCCCATAATGGCCATATTGTTGGACTCGGTGCCTCCGGAGGTAAAGATGATCTCCTTTTCGCTCACCTTCAGTATCTTCGCAAGGCTTTCCCTTGCCTCCCGCAGGTACATCTCAGCCTGAACCCCCTTGCCGTGCAGGCTGGACGGATTACCGTAATCCATGCACATGATCTTTGTCATCAATTCCGCCACTTCAGGAAACACTCTGGTAGTAGCGGAATTGTCCAGATATACTTCCATTGTCTTACTCCTTTATTTCTATGCCTTATTTCTATGCCTTTATTTTTCGCTGTATAGAGCCGGCCGTCAGCTGCTATATCCCTACCCTATCATATGCACAAGAAGCCCCATCGGTCCCTGTCCCGGCAGAATCGATCATTCTTCCAGCAGATACATGATCCATGACAGCACAGTCATTCCTGCCGTCTCCGTCCGCAGGATCCGTCTGCCGAGGGTGACAGGCTCCAGTCCCCTTTCCAGCGCCAGCCTGATCTCCGACTCCTCGAAGCCGCCCTCCGGCCCTATGAATAAGGCAATCTCCTGCCCCGGCCCGATCCCCTCCAGCAGCCTTCTGGTCTTTGCCATATCCTCCGCCAGCTCATAGGGAATCAGCCTGACATCCATCCCTGCGGCCCGTTCCACAGCCTGACAGAATCCTGACACCTGCGTCACATTTGGCACGATGGCTCTTTTGCTCTGCTTTGCCGCCGCCTCCGCAATGCCCTGCCAGCGCACAAGCTTCCCTGCCTCCTTTTTTCCGTCCAGCTTCACCACGCACCGCTTCGCTGCCACAGGTATGATCTCATATACTCCCAGCTCCACAGCCTTCTGGATAATCATCTCCATCTTGTCCGCCTTGGGCAGCGCCTGAAACAGATACACCCGGGAAGGCAGCTCCACATTGCCCTCCTTTATGAAACGCAGCTCACAGATCACCCTGTCCTCTTCCACGGCAAGGATGCCGCAGCGGTATTCCTTCCCGTCCTGCCCGTTGCTGACGGCGATCTCCTCCCCCGGCTTCATCCGAAGCACGTTTTTGATATGATTTACATCCGGGCCAAAGATAGTGACACTTCTGTCATGTGTGTTGATCCGGCCCGGCTCCACGAAAAACTGATACATAGCTATCTGCCCTTCTTCCGTCCCGTGACGCTGACCCATTCACCCTGACGAGTGACCTCCAGTACTTCAAGTCCTGCGGCCCTTACCGCCTCCGTCACAGTCTCCTCCTTGTCGTCGATGATTCCGGAGGTGATGTAGATCCCGCCTTCCCTGAGCTGCTCCACGATCACCGGCGTCAGGGCTACCAGCACATCCGCCAGAATATTCGCCACGACAATGTCGTAACAGCCATAGCCCACTCTGTCCTGCACCGCCTTGTCCGAAATAATGTTTCCGATCATCATCTCGAACCGGGAAGAATCGATGCCGTTGGCCCGGCAGTTCTGCTCCACGGCCTCCGCCGCACAGGGATCCAGATCCGTTCCCACCGCATGCCCTGCCCCGAACATCAGGGACAAGATGGCCAGAATTCCGCTGCCCGTGCCCACGTCCAGCAGTCTGGCTCCCGGCGCAATATATTTTCTCAGCTGCCGGATACACAGCTGGGTCGTCTCGTGCATCCCCGTGCCGAAGGCAGTGCCCGGATCGATATGCAGCGTCATTCTGTCCCCGTCCTCCGCCTTCACGTCCTCCCACGAAGGGATCACCAGTATATCATCTATATAAAACTGGTGGAAATATTGCTTCCAGTTATTGATCCAGTCAATATCCTCCGTCTCGTCCACCGTGACAGAGCCCTCCCCGATGTCACAGAACCGGCGCAGCTCCTCCAGCTCCCGGTTCACATTGGCAAGAACGGTATCCGCGTCCGTCCTCTCTCCCATGATCTCCAGACTACCGTCATCCTTTTCCTCCACAAAAAAGCTCAGATAAGCGATGCCGTCATCCGCAGGGCCCTCCGGCAGAATATCCACAAACATCTGCTCCTTTTCTACGGCGGTCAGGGGCACCTTGTCCTCAATCTGGGCTCCCTCCAGTCCGATGTCGTAAAGTGTGCTTATGATAATGTCTTCTGCTCCCGTAACCGTTTTGATTTTAAATTTCATCCATTTCATAGCGCTGCTCCTCTTGTCTTTTTCTGTCTTCGGACGTTTTCTCTTACATTGCCTTGGCTGCTCCCTCTGCCCTCCGGCTCCTCCGCCCTCTGAAAACTTTCCCTTCAGGTTCCCCTTTCGGACTCCGCTCCCCGGCTCCTCCGCCCTCCGAAAGCCTTCCCTTCAGGCCCTCTCTTCAAAATCTGCGTCCGTTCCTTCCCCTTGCAAAAGCCTCTCACTCAGATCCGACTCTCTGCGCCGCCAAGCCTCGCTCAGCCCCAGCGCCAGAAACAGCAGCGGCGTGCTCAGCACCTGCTGGAAGCTGACAAGGGCATATGCGCCGTACATGGCAGCCGCCAGCATTCCGGCCCAGCCAAGCCACTGCCCTGCACCGCAAAAATCCTCCCGTGGCCCCCGGACACCTCTCTGCCCGCTCTTACGGTCACACTGCACTCCGGCCCCACCGGACGCCACTGCTCTCCGGCTCAGGAAAATACTGCTTCCATACTGCCAAAAGGCCGTCAGAAAAATCGCCAGGTAGCTGACCGTCCCCACAATGCCCACATTGCACAGCTGGCTCAGCACCTCATTATGGGCATTGGTAAATACCGCTCCCTCCCAATGCTCCCCCTTCCAGATCTCCGTGCCCGCCCCGAGCCGATGAAAGGCCGATTCGGCGTAGCAGTCCGGCCCGGCCCCCAGAAGCTTGTCCTTCCAGTCCGCCTGCCGAAAGCTTTCCACGGAGATGCGCCACAGCAGCCCCCTGCCGCTGCCGAAGCCGTCCTCCATATGGCTCCCCGCCAGACAGCATACAAATATGCAGGCCACAGCGGCGAAAACAACTGCCGCAGCCCCGGCCACGGTTCTCTGTCCTTCCTTCCGGCCGCTTTTTTCCATGCAGCTGTTCCGAACCGTCTTCCGCCTGCCGCTTTTTTCCGCACAGCCGCTCCGGGCTGTCTTCCGCCCGCACATTCTCTTACCGGCAAAAAAATATATTACAACGCAGGCTGCCGCACCCAGCACCCAGACATGCCATTTCACATGATCGAATATATTTCCGTCCGCCACGATGGCGGCCTTCTTCCCCCGCAGAAGCATCAGCTGCCACATGAGGGGCATGCAGAGACAGAAGCCTGCGCCCAACAACGCTACTTTCTTGGCAACGGCCCCAAATCTTCCCCCCAGTCCCCCGCAGACCAAGCCGCCTCCTGCGCAGACCGCCAGAATCAACAGTCCGCCCTGACTGCCCTGCACGCCCAACAGTACGAAGGACAGTACCGTCACTATGTACAGAAGGCATCTGACGGCCGGCCGCCTCTCTTGCAGGAAATGAGCCGTCACCACAGCCAGCGCCACACTGTAATATCCGCACAGCCAGTTGATGTTCCCCAGCGTGGACAGCATATGGCTGTACTCCCAGTCTCCGCTGTTCCAGCCCTCCATCAGGCCCAGAGGATCGATCCCGAGGCGATGCAGCAGCCCCAGCGCCGTGGCCAGAAAAAGCGCCTCTTCCCCCAGATACAGCGGCCACAATGAGCCATCCTGCTGCCTTGACACAAAGAAATAGATTCCCACGAACAGAAGCTGTGAAAAGGCCCCCATGAACCATCCCTCATAGCCCCGCCAGGCCAGCTTCCCATAGGAGCTGCACACGGCCGAAAGCAGCACCGTCACTCCGTAGGCCGCCACGGCCAGGTCCACAGGCTTCAGGGACTGCCGGATTCTGTCCGCAGCATTCCTGACTACACTTTTTGCGTCTTCCTTCGTATCTTCTCTCTCGCCAGAAGCCTCCCTCGCCGCCTTCAGTTCGGATCCGGCCGCTTTCCCGGCAGTCCGCATCCCGGATTCTGGTTCAGCAATACCCTTCTGGTTCCCGGATTCATCACTGATAGCATATCTCCCGGAATCCTTGCCGACAATAAGCCTCCCGGCTTTTGCCGCCAAGGTCCACAGCCGCCCCAGCAGTCCAACGGCCAGCCAGCAGCCCAGGCACAGAACCGTGATGTTCCGGAACAGCACATATTTCGTATTCCCAAGCTGCCAATAGCCCTGCCCCGTGTACAGAGGCAGCACTGCCAGCATTGCGGCAATATACAAATTGCATGACAGATTCAGAAATTCCTTGTTTCCGCTTTTCATAATTATGGATTATACCCTATATTCCTCTGTTTGAAAAGGGTATCCCGCAAAATCCGTCCGGGTGTTATCCCTTCCTCAGCGGCCATGACCATGGCCTGAACCGTGACCTGAGCCGTGGCCAGAACCGCCCCAGCCGTTGCCGCCTGAACCGCTGCCGCCGCTGCCGGTCCCGTCCGCTCCCGACGCTCCGCCGCCTGAACCGCTGCCGCCGTTGCCAGTCCCGTCCGCTCCCGGCGCTCCGCCGCCTGAACCGCTGCCGCCGTTGCTGGTCCCGTCCGCTTCCGCCGTTCCGCCGCCTGAACCGCTGCCAGTCCCGTCCGCTCCCGACGCTCCGTTCCCTGCGCCGTCCCCTTGGCGCCAGCCTGATCCATGGCCGCCCCAGTGCCCGTCTCCTCCATGGCCGCCGCTTCCCTCATGACCATGCTCCCGGAGCAGGCCATGCAGCTCTGACATGGTCATGTCATGGCAGTCCTCCGGAGTAAGGCTGCTGTCATACTGCTGCAGAGCCTTGTAGGCCGCATATTTGCCCAGCGAAAGGCCACATCCATGAGCCTCGCCCACCATGGCCATATCCGTGCCCACGCTCATTCCCCCATGGCTCATACAGCCGGAGCAGCTCCTGACCCCGTCCAGAAGCGCATTCTCCCGCCGTCTGCTTTCAGATGCCACTGTGAAGGTAAGCGCCGCATCTCCCTCCAGATATGGCTGCATCCCACTGCTCTCCACCAATAGGTCGATGGCCTCCGTATAATGCCTTCCCCCTACCGAAAGCCCCTCCAATACTCTTTCTCCGTCTTCGTTGTAGGCCTTTACGGAAAGTACCCTGTCGATTCGGTTCAGCTCCAGCTCAATAGAAGGATTCACATCTATGCTCACATAGGAGACAGGCACCAGCAGCATGGTATAGCCGCCCATCCCCACAGCCAGCACCAGCATGGCGGCGCAGGCGGCCAGAGCAGCGGCACGTCGGCGCACCCCTTGGCGCAGCCGCTTTTCCTCCTTCTGCCGGGCCTCCTGCAGAAAGCTTCTGGTAGCGTTCTTCAGCCTTTCACCGGCCTCCACAGAACCGAAAGCCGCCTTGATCTTATGCTCTGTGTTCATCCCAGATCACCTCCCAGCTTTTCCCTCAGCATCCCGCGGCCCCGGGACAGAAGCGAGTAGACCGTGTTCTCCCTCTTGTGGAGAAGATTTCCTATTTCCGCTGCAGAATATCCCTCATAATAGTGCAGATAAATAACGTCCTTGTACTTGAGAGGCAGAGACAGCACCGCCTCCAGCACCTCATGCTGCTCCGGGGGGACAGCTGCCGCCTCCTCCGCCAGATCCTCCAGGCACAGAGCACTGTGCCGGAACAGACTCCTCAGCTGATCCTTGCAGGCATTGATGGCGACCCGGACGAACCACGCCTTCTCATGCTCCCGGCTCTCAAAGGTTCCGTCATACAATAAATATTTCAGAAACACTGTCTGAAACACATCCTCCGTGTCAGCGGCATTCTTCAGATGGCACAGACATATGCGCCGTACCATGTCAGAATATTGTTCCACCGCCCGATTTATCTCCAGTTCGCTGCGCACCTGCCCACCGCCTTTTCGTATCAACACAAGAAATGCGGCATCGATCCCCTCATCGTTGCCGCATCATTCTTCTCATACATTACCGCCTCACAGGCGCTGCCCTTTCCCCTCTAGCGGCACCCGTGATGGCCACCGCCGTGGTGACCACTGCCATGATGGCCGTAGCCCCAGTATCCGTATCCGTCATTATACCCTGAGCCGGAACCGTTTCCAGCGCCGTTTCCGCTGCCGTATGCCCCATTGGCCGCACCGCCGTTCCCCGAAGCCGCATCCGCACTGCCCTGCGCCGCCTGATTTCCCTGGGGCATAGCCGCCTGGTCCGTACTGCTCCCGCCTGCATCCGTGCCGCCCAGAGAAAGCGCTTCCTGAGACGAGGCTCCTACCGAAGCCGCTCCCCCGTCCACCGTCAGAGAATTGCAGTATCCCCTGCAGTACCCGGTTCCATGGGCATATCCGCAATTGTCATAATTGCAGGAGCCGTTCAGGCAGTACCCGTTCTCGTCCAGGCAGTGATGCCGTCCCTCAAGCCAGCTGCAGTTATCGCAGAGCCCGTTGCCGTCCGCATCCACATATGCGCAGTCATGTCTGACGCAGTCTCCCTGCCAAAGAGCATCCAGCTGCCGGTGGCAGGCCCCATGGGCTCTGGTACAGCGGGGGATCACCCTCTCCGCCGCAGACACGGTCATTCCCGTCATCATCACACATACTGTCACAAGTCCGGCTATCAAAACCTTTTTCATTTTTACATTCCCTCCGATCTCTATCAGTGCTGTTTTCTTTTTCACTTATAATACGTCCTGCCTTGTGAAAACCTTGCACCTCCTGAGACAGAAATTGCAAAATTTATTTTAAAACACATAAGACACGAAAATCCTATTTCCAGAATTTCTTCTTCCTGCCTTCTTTTGTGCTCTCCTTGGCCTCCCCTGCGGGCTGTTCCGGCTCCGTTGCGGCCTTCACAGCGTTCAGGGTATCTCCGGTCAGCTCGTCGAACTGACGCAGAAGCTCCTTCGCCTCCGGCTTCAGCTTATCGGGAACCTGCACCACCAGCGTCACATAATGATCCCCCCTGACATTCTTGTCGCGCCACGAAGGAACCCCCTTCCCACGCAGGCGCACTCTGGTATCCGTCTGGGTGCCGGGCTTCACGTCATAGATCACCTTTCCGTCCACGGTATCGATCAGGATCTCGCCGCCCAGCGCCGCAACCGCAAAGGACACGGGCACCGTAGAATAAATATCGAAGTCCTGCCTCTGGAAGATGGGGTGCCGGCCTACGATCACCTCCACCAGCACATCCCCTCTGGGACCGCCGTTGGTACCGGGCTCTCCCAGACCGGGTTCGCGGATGGACTGTCCGTTGTCGATTCCGGCAGGTATATCCACGGAATAGCGTTTCTTCATGGATATATAACCCGTTCCCCGGCAGTCGGCGCACTTTTCCTTGATCACCTTGCCGGTTCCCTGACACTCCGGGCAGGCCTGCACATTCCGTATGGTACCGAACAGAGACTGCTGGGTAAATACCACCTGCCCCTTCCCCCCGCATTTAGAGCAGGTCTCCGGGCTGGTGCCCGGCTTGGCACCGGATCCGTTACAGGTCTTGCAGGTCTCTTTCACATTCAGGTCGATTTCCTTCTTGCAGCCGAATACAGCCTCCTCAAAACTGATGCGGACGCTGGTGCGTATGTTCGCCCCCTTCATGGGACCATTGTACTGATTTCCCCGGCTGCGGCCGCCTCCGAAGAGATCCCCGAAAATATCCCCGAAAATGTCTCCGAAATCTGCCCCGCTGAAGTCGAACCCTCCGCCGCCTGCACCGCCGTCAAAGGCCGCATGGCCGAACTGGTCATACTGGCGCCGTTTATCCGAATCGCTCAGCACGGCATATGCCTCCGAAGCCTCCTTGAATTTCTTCTCCGCCTCGGCATCACCCGGATTCATGTCAGGATGATACTTCTTCGCCAGAGCCCTATATGCTTTTTTGATCGCAGCATCATCTGCATTCTTGTCAACACCGAGAACCTCATAATAGTCCCGCTTCTGTTCAGCCATCTGCAAACACCCCGTGTCATATACAAGTTTACACAGGATATGCGTCTCCGCATACCCTGTGCCTCTGTTACCGCATACTACGTTAATTTACCATAATCCCTCTGAATATTCAAGAACTTTATCGCATCCATGCCCTGCCTTCAGGCCCCGGCATTCGTGTCCGGACACCCATGGTGAGGCCTTCCTGTCCGAAGGTTATACCTCCCGGAAGTCCCCGTCGATCACATCGTCATCCTGACCGGAGGCATTCCCTGCCCCTGCCGCGCCGCCCATGTCGGGACCCGGGCCTGCCGCACCGCCCTGTGCCTGCTGCATGTTCTCATACATCTTGGTGAACAGGCTCTGGGCGCTGTTCATCAGCTTCTCCTTGGCCGCCTTCAGCTCATCCACGTCGTTGTCGCTCATCTCCTGATCCTTGGTTCTGTCAAGGATGGCCTTGATGGCGTCCAGGTCGGCCTGCACTGCGGCCTTGTCGCTGTCGCTGATCTTGTCGCCTACCTCGGTGAGGGCCTTCTCCGTCTGGAACACGAAGGAATCGGCCTCGTTCCTTGCCTCCACGGCCTCCTTGCGCTTCTTGTCCTGCGCCTCGAACTCAGCAGCCTCCTTCACGGCCCTCTCGATCTCGTCATCGGACATGTTGGAGCCTGCGGTGATGGTGA
>CANOFQ010000066.1 GCA_947565325.1 uncultured bacterium | reverse complement strand
CTGCTTATCGTTGCATATAACTAATTCTTTCTTCCTGCACTTTTCCGATGCTTCTTTCATCGTTTTCACAAAAGAGCTTCAAAAAAGAAAAAGGAGCTGCGGCATCCTCACCGGATCCCGCAGCTCCCTATTTTTGTCCTCTATTCCCCTAATCCGCTTTCTACCACTCCCACCAGAGCCTTCAGCGCTATCTGCTCATCTTCGCCCTCGCAGGTGAATTCAATCTCGTCACCGCATTTAATGCATGCCCCCAACACGCTCAATACGCTTTTGGCATTCGCCGTACTGCCCTTGAAAGAAAACGTGATCATTGACTTGAACTGCATCGCTTCCTTACACAAGATACCCGCCGGCCTCAGATGCAATCCGGTAGGGTTCTTGATCATGACCTTCTGACTTACCATTTGCCTCTCCTCCAATCCTTCTCTTCGCCAACACCCCGGACCGTCTTAGAACATCACATCCTGAATCAGGCCGGCCAGCTTCCCGGCCTCCTCGCTGATGACCTTCTGGTCCTTCCCCTCTATCATGACCCGCACCAGAGGCTCCGTGCCGGAGGGCCTGATCAGCACTCGCCCTTCCCCTGCGAATTCCTCCTCCAGCTTCCGGATGGCCTCTGCGATCACCGGGTACTCCATGTACTTATCCTTCTTGTGGTTGGCCACCTTGGCATTCACAAGAGCCTGGGGCAGCACCTCCATGATCTCCGCCAGCTCCGAAAGGCGCTTTTTGGTGTCAGCCATGACCTGTAGAAGATGCAGGGCGCTGAGCAGACCGTCCCCTGTGGTATTCTCATCCAGAAAAATGATATGGCCGGACTGCTCGCCCCCCAGACTTGCGCCGATCTCCTTCATGCGCTCCAGCACATAGCGGTCGCCCACCTTGGTCTGCTCTATATTCAGCCCGTTGGCCTTGCCCATCAGGAAAAAGCCCAGATTGCTCATGACAGTGGCCACGATGGTGTCCTTCTTCAGCTTTCCGTGGCTCTTCATGTAGTTCCCCACGATGGCCATGATCTGGTCGCCGTCCACGATCCTACCGTTCTCGTCCACTGCCAGCAGCCTGTCTGCGTCTCCGTCGAAGGCAAGGCCCAGATCAGCCTTCTCGTACACCACTCTCGCCTGAAGCTCCTCCATATGGGTGGAGCCGCAGTTCGCATTGATGTTGGTGCCGTCAGGGCTGTTATGGATGGCCACCACCGTGCCTCCCAGCTCCTTCAGGGCCTCTACGGAAGTATAATAGGCCGCCCCCTCCGCACAGTCCACCACGATCTTCATGCCGTCCAGCTCCAGCGGAACCGCCTGAATCGCATGGTTGATGTACTCCTCTCTGGCATCGGTGCGGTATTTCACCTTGCCTACAGCGGGGCCCGTGGGGAAATTCACGCCGGCCATCTGGTTTTTGATCAGGCTCTCGATCTCATCCTCCAGCTCATCGGGCAGCTTGTAGCCGTTGCCGTCAAAGAACTTGATCCCGTTGAACTCCACCGGATTATGGGAGGCAGAGATCACAACCCCTGCATCCACCTTGTATTTCTGGGTCAGGTACGCCACCGCAGGAGTGGGGATCACCCCCACGTAGACACAGTTCGCCCCCACGGAGCAGGCACCTGCCATCAGGGCATTCGCCAGCATATCCCCCGAAATCCGCGTGTCGCACCCCACCATGATGGTAGGCTTATGGGCCTTCTCCTTGGTCAGCACATAGGCTCCCGCCTGCCCCAGCTGCATAGCCAGCAGGGGCGTAAGCTCCTCATTTGCGATCCCTCTCACTCCATCCGTTCCGAACAGCCTTCCCATTTCTATTCTTCCTCCACTTCCATGATCTTTAATCTGATAAACAGTTCTTCTTTGATGGTAACACCCTCTGGCAGCTCAAAGCTCACCGGCAGCCGATAGCTTCCCGGCACAAGCTCGCTGATCTCCTCTTCCTCCATCCATGCCGCCACGTCAATGACGCCCTGTACTTCCGCCTGGCTGACAGCCGAGACCGCCTCCTCCAGCCCCATGATGGTCAGCTTATGGCCGCTGACGCCCTGCTCCTGACTGACCTCCGGCTCCGCTTCCAGCCCCTCCGGCAGAGAACGTATGCTGATGCTCCTCTCCGGAACGGTCAGGGTTCTCTCCACCCTGGGGGCGATGCCCACAGTAATATTGACCTTCCCGCTGCTGCCCTCTATCAGCTTCACATTGTCCGAAAGATACTTCCTGATATTCACACTTGTCGTATAATCGCCCTCAGCACCGGTGATATCCACATCCTCCTGCGGTATCGTTATCTTGTTCACACCCATCAGCGTGCCCAGAGCGCCCGCCACGATCACCGTAGGCGGATCCACCGTCATCTGCCCGGTGAGCAGATAGCCTTCTGCCGGAACGCCTATGAATCCCGCCTCCAGAGGCACCTCCTTGGTAGCCAGAATCTTGACCTCGACATGGATATTCTCCTCGCTCTTGGAGACATTGGCCAGCTGCACCGGGTTCCCCTCTGCGTCGTAGAACTGCGGCTCCACGTTCACCGACACATCTGAGGTCGCCTTCGTCACATCCACCTCCGCCACGGCGCTGCTTATGCGCTCCACCGCAGATTTAGGTCCGGTGACCTGAATCCTCGTGACGCTGTTCACCGCCTTATCCACTACGTATCCTTCTTCTACCTCTCCGATCAGCTTATACTGCACATTGACCCACTTCCGCATCTCATCCTCGACACTGAGGCGCACTGCGTCCCGGTTGCAGCTTATGTCGCTGATGTTCAGATTCGTGTTCATCACATAGCAGCTGATAGGAACCGTATTGATCTCCGTCAGCTTGCTGATGTCCGCCTCTGCCACGATATCCTCCCTCGACAGCTCGCTCATGCGGTTCCGGGGCATCTCCACCGTGACCCGAACCTGATCCGTGCGGTCCAGAACCTCATATATCTTGCCTTCATTCTCCAGCAGCTCCACATTCACCAGCTTCACCGGAATATCATAAAACGTCTTCGTATCCTTGGGATTCTGGGTCATTACTACAACGAACCAAACAACTATGGCCGTCACTATGGACAGCAGCTTAAGGCCTAGATTTTTCAGTAACTTCTTTTTCATCCTTATACCCCTGCACCTGCCTCTTCTTCCTAAGCCTATGCCTGCGCTTCGTGTCTTCCTCACTGTTCATGTTCATGATCTCTTTCATCTTCGTCCTCAGGCTGTCAGGACTCAGATTCCTTTCCAGCTCGCCCTCATAGGCCACGCTGATGCCTCCCGTCTCCTCCGACACAATCACGGTCAGGGAATCGGAAGCCTCCGAGATGCCTACCCCCGCCCGGTGTCTGGTGCCCAGCTCCTTGCTCAGGCCCAGATTGTCTGACAGCGGCAGGTAGCAGGTGGCATAGGTCACTCTGTTGCCCCTCACAATCACGGCTCCGTCGTGAAGCGGAGTGTTGTGCTCGAAAATATTGATCAGCAGCTGGCTGGTCACCAGACCGTCCACCTCGATCCCTGTTCGTTCATAGTCCTTCAGCGACTCCTTTCGCTCGATGACGATGAGGGCCCCTGTCTTTACCTTCCCCATCTCCCCACAGGCCTTCACGATCTCATTGACCGTCTTTTCGGTAAATGCGCTCTCCTGCCCCCGGGAGGAATCCAGAAAGCCCAGACTGGGAAGGAAATTCTTGTCCCCCAGTTCCTCCAGTGCATGGCGCAGCTCCGGCTGCATCACCACGATCATCGCAGTGACGATGAAGCCCAGTACATTCTGGAAAATCCATACGATAGTGGTCATGTCCATCAGATCCAATATCATCAGAAGCAGGAAGA
This sequence comes from uncultured bacterium, assembly GCA_947565325.1. Taxonomy (GTDB): domain Bacteria; phylum Bacillota; class Clostridia; order Lachnospirales; family Lachnospiraceae; genus Acetatifactor. The sequence continues at coordinate 9,308 of CANOFQ010000066.1, read as the reverse complement.
TGAACAATAGGCCTCTGAGCATCTTCCATGATCTGGTTGTCTTCATCCATGCCAGAATATAATATACAATAAAGGCGATGATAAGAATCTCAAATACATCGCTGACATCAATCGTATCCGCATATGTAGGAATATCCTTGAGATATTCCTTCGCTGTATCTACCCATTGCATCTCTGTTCTGCCCTACTTCTTTCTGTCTTACAGCCATTCATCTGCCTGATCAGTGTCGCTGTCGCCCGCATCTGTTCCGGTGTCCCGGGCGCTTCCTATGGTAACGCTTTTGCCGGAAGCGGTTCTCCCGCCTCTCTGGCCGCCGTAGGGTGCTCTCTGCGCCCCCTTCCTGCCGTAGTTCGTTCTCTCCGTGGTTACGGAACGTCGGCCTGCCCCGGTCCTCTCGGCAGTCTCCCGCCTTCTCTCCTCCCCTCCGGAGCTCTCCGCAGAAGCAGGCCTCCTTCCCGTGGCCCCTGCATTTCTGGCGGAGCCGGATGCCGGCCTTCTCTCTGCTTCGCCGCCCGTGCGGTGCTGCTGGGAGTTGATCCGTTTAACCGTTCTGGCAGGCACTGCCACGGTCATCTTCGGAACAGCCTTCACATAATAATAGTACTCATCGTCCTCGAACTGCACCTTCTCCGTCCGCTTATAGTCCACGCAGAAACGCAGGAACTGAATCGCCATGGCCACTGCCACCGCCAGCAGGTTCCCAAGCAGGGCTCCCCCCACAGAGAAATTCACGTCATAAAGCAGATCCCCCACCAGCAGGGCTGCCACGTCCGTCACGGCCCCTGCCAATATGGCAATGGTCCACGCATAATCGACAGACATCCTCCGGATCAGGTATACCACCAGAGCCGTCACTGCAAAGGCGGCAATAACCACGATCATAGCCTTGTTCCCTATGATGCCCTCCAGCGCCATACGGATCTTCTCCAAAATGGCATCGTCGCCCATGGTCTTGATATTGGAGGAAATACCTACGACCACCTCTATCATGTAATAGACCACCACGCCGCAGCTCACGGACACCACGCAGGAGGGCCCGCACAGCAGCCCTGCGGCGATGGGAACCACGTAGGGGATCCGCATGCCGCACAGCAGCGGCGTCAGCACCACCACCAGCGCATCCTTCGGACTGAAGCGGAAATACAGCAGATACATCACCAGATACACACACAAGCCCACAAGCGCCACTTCCATGGAAAGCGCATACATATGCGCCAGACTGAATATGGTGGCAAATACCACCAGTATCCCCATGGGCAGGAAAGAGCAGGTCAGAGCCACGATCAGCACGATCACCATATCGTCCAGCTGTGTCATGTAGCCCATCCTGCCGTTCAGGGCATTTAATGTGATAAAGGCCAGCAGGAACTTGGCCACCGGCAGAATGAACACCTCATATTTGCCGTATATCTGCCTTAGTTTTTCTTTTACTTCCAGTAAAGCCGTCATTGTGTCCTCCAGCCTGAACTCCCTATTTTGATTCACTATACAGGGAATTCAGCTTTTTTAAATTATTATAATAGTTCTTCAGACTCCTCTTGGCTCTGGCGTACCTCCACGAGCAGGCAGCATAAGTAATCACCCCATAGCCCACCACGGTCACTCCATAGTAGGTCAGGACGGTCTTCGCATAGGCGAACAGATCTATCGTATAGAGATCCTGCATCAGTTCATCCACATTATATAGCAGATAGAGCCCAAATATAACAACAAACACGATGGTGGAGCAGATGACCGACTTAAGGATCTGTACGGCAATATAGTCACTCCGGAAGTAACTGCCGATCTTCCTGTTCTTCCTGCCCTCATTCTTTTCATACGAGACCATTCTGGTCATCAGAATCACTCTTTCCTCATTGAGCATGCCGTCTCTCCTTGCCTCCTACTTCAGGAACCGCATCTTCGGCCCCTCCCCGTCATCCCTCGAAGCTCTGGTCTGGGACTGCGCAGGCTTGTTCCCCTTCAGCACATCCTGAAACCCGCGGGTCATGTTCCCGATGCACTTCTCGCAGAACCGCCCGCTGCGGATCGGTGTGCCGCAGGACTCGCAGACCAGATAGGCCGCCGAATCCGCCGTGAGCTCCAGACGGTCCTCCCGCAGCCACTGGCGGATCTGCGCCGCATCCACCTCGCAGGCCTCCGCCACCTCATTGATCCCGACTCCCTTGTGCTCCTGAATATATGTCTTGACCTCCTGAAACTTCTGTTCCAGCTTCTCCCGGCAGGCGGGGCATATCATCTGTCCTGCCACATAGTTGAAAATATTTCCGCAGTTCCTGCAATTTCTTACGTTCATAGCACCCTCTCTTTTCTTTGAAATTATTTTTCGCAGAATGCCTCCCCGCAGGCCAACGCCACAAAATAGACCTCCTCTGCCCCGGCCGCCTTCAGGGTCCTCGCCGCCTCGTCCACGGTGCTGCCCGTAGTATAGATATCATCAACGAGAACTACCCTCTTTAATTTTACATCATTTCGGCCTATATTAAAAGCCTTTTTCAAATTATTTTGTCTTTCTTCAGGATTTTCGCTCTTAAGAGGCCTGGTGTTTTTCACCCTGACCAGCACATCGCTCCTCACCGGAATCCCCAGCCTCTTCCCCATGGCCTCCGCAAGCAGCCGGGCCTGATTATACCCCCTTGCCGCCAGACGTTTTTTGTGCAGGGGAACGGGGATCAGGGCGTCGGGCCTTATGCTCCGCACGAAGTCGCCCAAGTATTCCGCCATCTGCTCTCCGAAAAAGTCACCGTACTCCTGACGGTTCCCGTACTTGAAGCGGTAGATGGAAATCGCTGCGCTGCCGTATTCATACAGCCCCCGCCCTCTGGCGAAATCATGCCCTTTCCGCCTGCAGTCAGAGCAGTACTCCCCCTGCTTCGAAAGCTTTTTCCCGCATTTCATGCACCATGGAGCCGACACCGGCTTCAGCTTCCCCAGACACGCCGGACAGATTTTCCCTCCCGCAGGCACTACAATATCGTCGCATACCGGACAGCGTCTGGGAAAGAGAAGCTGCAGAAGAAATTCCCATATCCGCCGTGCCGCTTCCGCCTGACGCCCCTTCGTTTCGGGCTGCCCAGCCAGCCTCCCTCTTGCCCCGATCCTTACATTCCCCTTTTCCATCAGCTCTCCTTGAATCAGTCTTCCCCTTCGGCTCCACACCCTCTTTCAGTCTCTCGCCGCCATCAGCTCCCCAAATTCCCGCACTCTCGCCGCCAGAGCCGTATACCTGCGGTTCTCGCTGACATTGTCGATCATATCCCGCACCGTGCTGCTGCTGCCCAGAATCGTGACGCAGCTTCTGGCCCTCGTTATGGCAGTATAGAGCAGATTACGGTTGAACAGCATACGGGAACCTCCCAGCAGCGGAAGTATTACGGCCGGATATTCGCTTCCCTGAGACTTATGGATGGTGACTGCGTAAGACAGCTCCAGCTCCTCCAGAAGGGAAAAGGGATAGCTGACCCTCCTTCCCTCATCGTACTCCACGGTCATGCAGGAGGCCGTCTCATTGATCTCCAGAACCCTGCCCATGTCCCCGTTGAACACTCCTGTGCCCTTGTCCACGGGGATCCCGTATCTGCTGACCACCTCCCACTCCAGCTGGTAATTATTCTTGATCTGCATCACCTTGTCCCCCTCCCGGTACAGGGTGTCGCCGCAGGTGTGCTCCTTTTTGCGGGGATCCGGCGGGTTCAGGTACCTCTGCAGAATGCCGTTCAGGGTCTCGCAGCCCAGACTTCCCTTTCTCATGGGAGTCAGAACCTGAATGTCCTGCGGCGCTGCCTGCACATAAGGGGGAAGCTTTTCCTGAATCAGCTGAATCATATGCTTATATATAACATTGACGTCATTTCTCTCTAACAAAAAGAAATCTCTGGATTTATTGTTCAGGGCAATCTGCTTCCCCTCATTGATGCGGTGAGCATTCACCACGATATCGCTTCCTTCGGCCTGCCGGAAAATCCTGCTCAGCTCCACCATGGGAAAGCACCGGCTGGCAATCAGATCCCTCAGCACCTGTCCCGGGCCCACGCTGGGCAGCTGGTTCACGTCCCCCACCAGCACCAGCCGGGTTCCCGGCGCCACCGCCTTCAACAGAGACTGAAACAGCTGGATGTCCACCATGGACATCTCGTCAATGATGACCACATCCGCCTCCAGGGGATTTTCCTCGTTCCTCTCAAAACGCACTTTCCGGGAATCCTCGTCCGACAGCGCACTGTTCAGCTCCAGCATACGGTGGATCGTCCTTGCCTCAAAGCCCGTGGCCTCCGTCATGCGCTTGGCCGCCCGGCCCGTAGGAGCTGCCAGAAAAATATCCTGTCCCTCAGCCGCAAAATACCTTATAATCATATTGATCGTTGTGGTCTTGCCCGTTCCCGGGCCGCCGGAGAGAATGAACAGACCGTTCTGGATACATTCCGTCACTGCCTTAAGCTGCAGCTCGTCCAGCTCCATCTTCAGGCCACGGGCCAGCTCCTCAAGCTTCCGGGCCGTCTTCTTTGCGCCCTCCTCCGGCGAGAGGCCCTCGGGCTGCAGGCTGACATTCAGGTCATGCAGCATCCTGGCACAGTTCAGCTCCGCATAATAATAGGAAGAGGTAAATACACAGCCCTCTTTTATGACCAGCTTTTTGTCCATCATCAGGTTGTCCATCTGAGGACGTATGTTTTCTCCTGGTACCCCCAGCAGGACTTCCGCCCTTTTCAGAAGCGCCTCCATCGGGAGATAACAGTTTCCCTCCCCCAATGCCTGAACCAGACAATAGAGGATGCCGCTCCGGATGCGGTACTCGGAGTCTCCCCGGATGCCCGTCCTCGCCGCCAGTTCATCCGCCATCTTGAAGCCGATGCCGCTGATATCCTCCGCCAGCCGGTAGGGATTTTCCCGCATGATCCCGTACAGCTCCATTCCATAGGCCTGATATATCTTGACCGCCATAGTGTTCGAAATGCCATACTGCTGCAGGAACACAAAGGCATCTCGAAGATCCTTCTTTTCCTCCATCTGGACAGCGATCTCTCTGGCCTTGCGTTCACTGATGCCCTTAACCTCCGTCAGCCGCTCCGGCTCCTCCTCGATGATACGGAATGTATCGTCACCGAACTTCTTCACGATTCTGGCCGCCAGCGCCGCACCGACCCCCTTTATGGCCCCGGAGCCCAGATACCGCTCCATCCCTGCGCTGTCTCCGGGCATCACCACCTGATAGCCGCTTATCTTGAACTGGCTGCCGTACACGGGATGGGCCACATACTCCCCCTCGGCCGAAATGCTTTCCCCTTGTGCCAGCCCATGACACAGCCCCACGCAGGTCACCTCTCCTTCCCCCGTGGTCAGATTCATCACAGTATAACCGTTCTCACTGTTCTGGAAAACGATATGCTCCACATATCCTTCGATTTTGTCCATCCGGCTTCCCCCATATGGATGAATGCTTTGACGTATCTCTCATAAACCAGAACAAGGCTGCCCTGATCCTAAGCAACCTTGTCTCAATCCTCACTATATTTATCCCTGTACGTAAAACAGCGTCCTATTCTGCGGCCTCCGGAATTTCCGAAATGCCGTAGTTGCGCTTCATCTGCTCGTATAACATCTTTGCCAGCCCGAAGCCTCCCTGCGCCGTATTCTCCTCCGCCACGCTCCGCACCATCTCATCCTTGTAATAATCCATCATGTTAGAGGTGTAGCTGGAGGCGCTGCTGTCTGAGGGTATGGTCTTCATCATCGCCTTGAACATCTGCTCCACAAAATATGCCTCGAACTGCTTGCAGGCATCCATCAGTTCATCCTCGGAGGCGCCCGCATAATCAGCTTTCTTTGCACTGTTCTGCAGCTTGGCCGCCGTCTGGTTCGCAGCGCTGGCATAAGTGCTTCCATACATAGAAGCCACGTCACTATAATCTATCATTTTCTGCTCTCCTTATCCCTGACAGCCCTCCCTGGCTCTGATTGTTCTTCCTGTCTGTCGCCGTTCCTGACTTGCCCTGTCTTTTCGGCTCTGGCTGTTTTCCTGCTCCATTGCCGTCCTTCATTTAGCCAGCCTTCTCGGCTCTGAATGTTCTTCCTGTCTGCCCCTGTTATCTCCTCAGGTTATTGGCCTGCTGCAGCATCTCGTCAGATGCAGTGATGGCCTTGGAGTTCAGCTCGTAGGCACGTTGCGCCACGATCATGTTCACCATTTCGTCCACCACCTGCACATTGGAGCCCTCCAGATAGCTCTGGATCACACTGCTCTTTTCCAGCGTATTGTTGGTGGCCTCGTTCAACGGCTGCCCGCTGGCCGCCGTCTCTGCATACAAGCTGTCCTCCAGTCTCTCCAGACCGTTGGGGTTGTTGAACTGGAACAGTGCGATATTGATGCCGATGGGCTGCAGGTTGTTCTTTTCATCCGGATAGCACAGCTCACCGAACTTATTCACGCTGAGCTTACTGAGAATGTAATTATTCCCCAGAATAATGGGCTGCCCTGCAGTGCTCATCACAGGCAGGCCGTCTGATGTGGCCAGCATGTTTCCGTTGGTGGCCAGTGCAAACTTGAAATTTCCGTTCCTCGTATAGTATGTATTGCCGTCAGCGCCCCGCACTGCAAAAAAACCCTTTCCATCTATGGCAAAGTCCGTAATGTTTTCCGTTCCCAAAAGAGGTCCCTGCCTGAATATAGTAGAGATGGCGGAGTTACGCACGCCAAGTCCCACCTGTGCGCTGGTAGGCTTCTGTTCCCCGTTTGCCGATGTCGTCCTTGTCTGCAGCGTCTGGTATAGCAGGGTCTTGAACTCGTTGGCCTGCGTCTTATACCCCTGTGTGTTCACATTCGACAGGTTGTTTGCTATCGTGTCGATATTTGTCTGCTGCGCAATCATGCCCGTTGCGGCTGTCCATAAACTCCGTACCATAATCCATGTCCTTTCTGTGCTCTGCGTTCCCTATGTAATCTATATTTCCGGTCCAGGGCTTCTCCGGGAGCGGGCTCCCTTCCAGGCCCTGTGCTTCCTATGCGGCCCATTTCTTGCGCCGCCGATATTTCCCTTCCAGGCCACATCCCTCCTGCCGACCGGCGCCCTTCCGGCAGCCCCATGTTCTATGCGGCCCATTTTCCTTCCGGCCCATACCTGCTCTGAGGCAAAGCAAGATCCGCTCTCCCCTGAGAATCCGCCTTATACTCTTCCCAGCTGCGTCACCGCAGTCTCCAGCGTGCTGTCGTATGTCTGGATGATCTTCTGATTGCTCTCATACTGTCTGGTGATGGCGATGAGGTTCACCATCTCGGACACCACTTGTACATTGGCCATCTCCAGATAACCGGACTTTATGAGGGCTGTTCCCTGGGTGAGCCGGGCTCCTTCCACCGGCCTGTAATAGGTCTCCCCATACTTCTCCAGGTAATTATAATCCTCGAAATCAGCCACCTGAATTCTGGCCACCGTCCTGCCGTTCTGGATAATGTTACCGGCATTGTCGATCCGGGCATCCTGCGCAGCATCCACTTGAATCCTCCGGTTCTGAACATCAAGGACGTAATCCCCGTCCTCCGTCACCAGATATCCCTCCTTCGTCAGAGTGAACTGGCCGCCCCGGGTGTACATGGTGGAAGTCTCTCCCGCCTTATTGGTGAACTCTATAGCAAAAAAGCCCTCCCCTGCCAGAGCCAGATCATAGGTATTGTCCGTAATCCGAAAAGACCCTTGTGTGAAGTCCGTATAGTTCTCGCCGATCTTGACACCGGGATTGTTCCTGCCCATGCGCTCCGCCAGATTCCTGCCTATGGAGGTATCCTTCAGCTTCACGGTCAAAATGCTGTCAAAGGACTGGCTGGTAGCGCCTTCCTTCTTGTAGCCCACCGTGGACACATTTGCAAGATTGTTTGTCATGGTATCCATTCTGTGCTGCTCATTGATCATTCCGGTATAAGCAGTGTATAAACCCTTCAGCATTTACTGTCTCCTTTTCGCTGTGCGCTATCTCTCGTTGTAGCCGGACAGAAATTCCACATATCTGCCGGTTCCCACGGCCACCGCCGTCATGGGATCCTCAGCCGTCATGGTATTGATACCGGTCTTGGCGGAAATCAGCTCCTCCAGTCCCCGCAGCAGACTGCCTCCCCCGGTTAAAACGATTCCTCTGTCTGCAATATCTGCCGCCAGCTCCGGCGGAGTCTTCTCCAGAACGCTGTGGATAGTCTCCACCACCTGGGACGTGATCTCCCGCAGCGCCTCTTCGGTCTCTTCCGATGACACCTTCACCGTCTTGGGAAGCCCGGTCACCAGATTCCGGCCCCTTACATCCATATAGTCGACTTCCGGTCTCTTGTAGGCCGAACCGATCTTGATCTTCAGATCCTCCGCCGTCCTCTCGCCGATCAGCAGATTGTGCTTCTTGCGCATATACCGCACGATGGCCTCGTCAAAATCGTCCCCTGCCACCTTGATGGAGGCGCTGACCACGGTGCCCCCCAGAGAAATCACCGCAATGTCCGAAGTGCCGCCGCCGATGTCCACGATCATGTTGCCGCAGGGCTTGGCAATGTCGATACCTGCGCCGATAGCGGCTGCAATAGGCTCCTCAATAATGTCCACCTGCCTTGCTCCCGCCTGGTAGGTGGCATCCTCCACGGCCTTTTTCTCCACCTCGGTGACCCCGCTGGGAACACATACCGCAATGCGGGGCTTCCGGAAGGTCTTTCTTCCCAGAGCCTTCTGAATAAAATACTTCATCATCTTCTCCGTCACGGAGTAATCTGATATGACTCCCTGACGCAGGGGCCTCACCGCCACAATGTTGCCCGGCGTCCTGCCCAGCATCAGCCGGGCGTCCTCTCCGATTGCCTTGATCTTGTTGGTGTCCCTGTCGAAGGCCACCACGGAGGGCTCCTTCAGAACAACACCCTTTCCTCTGATGTATACTAAAATGCTGGCTGTACCCAAATCAATCCCGATATCTGTGCACTGCATACGATGCCCCTTTCTAATGGATTCCACTCTTCCGAAAAACAGATGTCATATGGCAAACAGCGAGCTGCCGACTCTGCAGCGCTCCGCCCATTGCTCACGGAAATCAAGCCATACATTCTGTATTATAACCGAATTGAATCCATTTTCATAGGGGTTTATGAAAATTTTATTAAAAACCTGCCCGGCCTATCCGGGTATCCGAGGGGTTCTGTCTCGGTCTGCTGGTTTTTACCTCTTCTGTCTCTTCTTATTCTTATCTTCTTAATTTCTATCTCCTTAATTCCTGTCTCCTTAATTCCTGTCTCCTTAATTTCTGTCTCCTTAATTTCTGTCTCCTTAATTTCTGTCTCCTT
>CANOFQ010000065.1 GCA_947565325.1 uncultured bacterium | reverse complement strand
GGTTGCCCACAACAGATTTTGAGTCTGCCTCGTCTGCCATTCCGACACGCCGGCGATTCCGGTGCGGCCCCTCCTCTGAAGAGAGAACACCGCAACATGGTTATCTTAACACAAAACCCATTCCTTGGCAAGCAATATTTTGTTTTTTTAAAGCCCTTGTATGCTCACACGTACCTCATGGCCACACAGATATCGTTCCCTTCCACACAGACCTCCGCCACGCTGCCCGTCACCAGCGGCATCATGGGCGGCAGATGCCCCAGATCCACATCCATGACCACCGGCACGTCCTTTTTGCCCGCAACCTCCAGCACTGCGCCGTATGCGTCAAGGTTCATCATGGCGCCGCCATTTCGGGGCCGGCCGAAAAGAAAGCCCCGCACGTTTTGGAACCACCCGGCCTGCTCCATCTGCCACAGGGCCCGCCGTACGGCAAACACGTTCAGGTCGCAGGCCTCCAGAAACCAGAGGATCCCGTCCTCCTTGTACCGCTCTGCGAACTCCTTCGTGCGGTCGAAGCGGGTGCCCACCAGATTCACCAGGCAGTCCATGCAGCCCCCCAGAAGCCTTCCTCCGAAGCGCAAGGGCTCCTCCGCAGGCTTTCTGCCCACATAGCAGCGTATTTTTCTGGGCTCCGTCACGTTGTAGGGCGCCAGAGGGTTCTCCTCCCCCTTAAGGGATTCCTTTTCCCACCTGTCGTAGCCCCTCACCGTGAATCCCTCTCTCCCCTGCCTTCCCTCCAAAACGGCAAGTGCGTCATATAGGGACTCATGCCACGGCTCCATGCCGAAAGCTCCCGCACAGGGCCCGTAGACGCTTGCCGTGTCCGCCAGGGTGGCCAGCAGATGGGTCAGGTTCGTATTGTCCGAATACCCCATGAACCACTTGGGCTCGGCATAAGCCAGTCTCCCGAAATCCACATAGGGCAGAATCTCGCACATCAGCTCCCCGCCGCCGCAGGAGATCAGGCAGTCCGCCTCCCCGCACAGAAAGCTGTCCATGACCTCCCTGCCGCACTTCTCCGGCGCAGTGCTGATGCCCACCCCGTCGCAGGCAAAACAGTTCGGCCCCAGGCTATTCCGATAGCCCATGGCCTCCAGCCTGCCCAGCGCATTCCTGAAGGCAGAACGATAGGGCTCCCCGGCACAGCCGAAGGACGGAGCCAAAAAACCGATGGTGCCTCCCTTGGGCAGAAATCTAGGATATCTCATGGCATTTCTCCTCATACTGTCACGGCGCAGCCACTTCTCCCATGCTGCGCCGCCCTCCAGAACAATCATCTCATCTCTCAAATCCACCGGCGGTCACCGGAAGCGTTCCCCACCTGTCAGACCTTCCGGCGGTCACCCAAAAGCTCCTCCTGTCATATCCTCCGGCGCTCACCCGAAAGCTCCTCTCCTCTTGTGGGGCCTTCCGGCAAACTCCCCGGAAGCGGGCCTGCCTCAGCGCCCATCGCCCTCCGGAAACAGCCTGTCGTAGATCCCGAAGCCGTCAAAGGTGGCAAAATAGTCTCTGGGAGTCTCCCTGCGCCGGATCAGCTCCACGCTTCCGTCCTCCCGCAGCAGAAGCTCCGCAGACCGAAGCTTTCCGTTATAATTGTATCCCATGGAAAAGCCGTGGGCCCCGGTGTCATGGATGGCAATGTAATCGCCGATCTCTACCTGGGGCAGCATTCTGTCAATGGCGAACTTATCATTGTTCTCGCACAGAGACCCCACCACGTCATATTTATGGTCGCAGACCCTGTTTTCCTTGCCCAGCACGGTGATATGATGGTAGGCCCCGTACATGGCAGGGCGCATCAGGTTCACGGCGCATGCGTCCACCCCCAGATATTCCTTATATATATGCTTCTGGTGGATCACCCTCGTCACCAGATGGCCGTAGGGGCCTGTCATGAACCGCCCCAGCTCCGTGTAGAGGGCCACGTCTCCCATGCCCGCAGGCACAAGGATCTCCTCATACACCCGCCGCACGCCCTCTCCGATGGCCCTGATGTCATTGGGCTCCTGATCGGGGCGGTAGGGGATGCCGATGCCACCCGAGAGATTGACGAAGGCTATCCGGGCGCCCGTCTCCCTCTGCAGCTCCACCGCCAGCTCGAAGAGCTGTCTGGCCAGCTCAGGGTAATATCCGTTGGTCACGGTGTTGCTGGCAAGAAAAGCGTGGATGCCGAAATTCTCCACTCCCCTCTCCTTCAGGAGACGGAAGCCCTCGAACATCTGCTCTCTGGTAAAGCCGTATTTTGCGTCCCCCGGATGATCCATGATCCGTGTTCCCATGGCAAAGCACCCGCCGGGGTTGAAACGGCAGCTCAGGGTCTTGGGCAGGCGGCCCAGCGTCTTTTCCAGAAAATCAATGTGGGTGATATCGTCAAGATTGATCGTTGCCCCCAGCCGGCCAGCAAGGGCAAATTCCTCCGGGGGCGTGTCGTTGGAGGAGAACATGATATCCCCGCCCTCCATGCCCAGGGCGCTGCTCAGCATCAGCTCCGTCAGGGAGGAACAGTCGCAGCCGCAGCCGTACTCCCTCAGGATGCTGATCAGGAAAGGATTCGGGGTCGCTTTCACCGCAAAGAACTCCCTGTATCCCTTATTCCATGAAAACGCCTCCTTCAGCGCCTTTACGTTCTCGCGGATCCCCTTCTCGTCGTAAATATGGAAGGGCGTGGGATACTTCTGCGCTATCTTCTCCACCAGCTCCTTGGTGACAAAAGCCCTCTTTTCCATTTTGTCTACTCCCTTCCCTCGTTTCCCCGTATATTCTCTATCTGCCAGTCGATGGGCTTCAGCCCGTTCTCCAGAAGGAACCTGTTTGTCTGGCTGAAGGGCCTGCTGCCAAAGAAACCGTTATGCGCAGACAGCGGGCTGGGATGGGGAGCCTCAAGGATCAGATGCTTCGGGTTGTTCAGCATCTTCTTTTTCGTCTGGGCGGGCCGGCCCCACAGGATGAACACAATCGGCCTGTCCTGCCTGTTCAGCGCCCGGATGGCCGCATCCGTGAATTCCTCCCAGCCCTTCCCCCTGTGGGAATTGGCCATATGGGCCCGGACCGTCAGCACCGTGTTCAGCATCAGCACCCCCTGTCCCGCCCACTTTACCAGATAGCCGTTGTCAGGAATATAGCAGCCCATATCGTCATGGAGCTCCTTATAGATGTTCACCAGCGAGGGCGGAATGTCCACCTCCGGTTTTACGGAAAAGCATAGCCCATGGGCCTGTCCCACATTATGGTAAGGGTCCTGCCCCAGAATCACCACCTTCACCTCACTGAGGGGGGTAAAGTGAAACGCATTGAAAATGTCGTCTGCCGGCGGAAACACCTGCGCCGTGCTGTATTCGTTTTTTACAAAGGCGTACAGCTCCTTATAATAAGGCTTCTTGAATTCTTCCCCCAGCTCTGTAAGCCAGTCGTTCTCGATCATTCCCATGGCGGCCACATCCTTTCTTTTGTCCTCTCTCCGCTTCTTCACTGTTTGACTTTATTTTACTTCACTTCCGCTTCTGCTCAGCTTCCTGTCTGTCCTGCTCAGTTCTCCACAAAGTTCCCCGTCCCGAGCTCTGACTCCTCTGGCAGCACATCCGACAGTTCGTCCCCGTTGTCCTCTTCCGGCCCGTTGTCCTCCCCGCCGTCCGCATCCGGCTCCTGCCCGGTTCCTCCCTGCCCCGTGCCGTATTCCTCGCCCTCCGCCAGGGCCGTGACGACTCTGGTATACTGCAGATCACTCTTTATCCCGGCGATCTGCAGGGCCTGCATCTCCGTGATCCCGTACTTGCTGGCCAGAACGTCCAGTATCTCCAGATATACCGCATAGACGTCCATGCCGGCCTTCCATTGCGCCGCATACGCATACAGCTCCGGATAATCCTTCACCGTCTGGATCAGGCTGTCCAGGGCCTCCACCTCTGCCCCGCTCTCTGCGAACAGCTCATATTCCGTGAACCAGCGGCGTATATAGAGGATGCTTTCGGATCTGCCGAACATCATCGCCTCCTCCTCGTTCAGCTTCTTGCCGAAAAGGCCCTGATAGCAGGCCTCATAATCCCCTGCCTCATATGCCTCCCTTGCAGCCTGCTTACTCCGATAATCGACAGACAGGTTCGACATAATGAAAATCACCAGTCCCAGAGAGACCCCGAACACGATCACGGGCAGGGCCTTCTTGAAGGTAAGGCGCTTTCCGATCGGATATGGCTCCGGCTCTCTGGGCGGCTTCTGCTTCTTGGGCTTCGGCTGCTTCGGAGGCTTCGCCTTCTTGTCCTTCTTCTTGTCCTTTTTCGCCGGCTTCTTCTTTGCCTTCTTAGCCTTTGTCTTCTTGGGCTTCTCGCCGTCCAGATCCTTCAGGATCTCCTCGTTCTCCTCCGAGAGCTGGACATCCTCGTTCCCTCTCTCCGGCTCATCCTCATCCTCGTCCTCCTCCGTCAGAAAGGAGAGAAATTTGGAGAAGGGTCCGTCCTTGTGCTTTCCCTCGTCCTGCCGTGAAGATATATCTGTCAGCATAGAGTCCGCCTCATCCATATCCACTGCGAGGATGTCCCGGGAGGGCGAGCTGCTCTGCCCCTCCACCCACTCCGCCTCGGAGTCCTCTGCGGCGTCCAGATCCGCCTGTGCGAAGCTCAGCAGATCCGCCATGGTGTTCCCGTTCTCCCTGAAAGACGCCTGCGTCTCTCCTTGAGAAGATTCCTGCGCCCTGCCGTTCTCCGGCTTTCCGAAGAGCCCCGCTTCCGAGACGATGCTGTCCAGCAGCTCCTTGTCAGACATGAGATCGTATCCCTTCCGGGCAGAGGTTTCCCTCTCCTGCCTGGGAGGTGCCGCCTCTTTCTTGTCGGTTCCGTCCTTTGCGGCCCTGTTCCTTGCGCCCTTGCCCTTCGCGGCCTGCTTTGCCCGCTTCTTCTCTTCCTTCTGCGCCCTGCGCTGCTCCTTCTTCAGAGCCCGCCGGCTCTTACTGTCCATCCCGTCCGTAGCCACTTCGCTCTCCCCCGCTTCATCGATATCTGCCCGCAGTCTTTCCGCCGGATTCCTGTCGCCGCCGGCGTTTTCCGAGTTCGGATCCTCTCCCTCTATATTTTCGCTTCTGTCCGACTTTTTCAGCAGATCCTGTATCTCCCTCAGATCACGGTCGCCGGTTCCCTCCAGCATGGCAAGCACATCTCCCCGGGATGAATCCGCACCCTCCGGCAGGCTTTGGCCCCCGCTGCCGCCCTCGTCCCCTGCGCTTGCTGCCCCTGCCGTCAAAAGCCTGTCGATCTCCTCTTCTGTCATCTCGGACAGGGCCTCCATGTCAGGCCGTTCCGCCTGCTGCGCTCCGGGTTCTCCGCCCTCTGCGGACATTCCCTTGAGCAATTCATCCAAAAAATCATCCTGTGAAGACATATTTCTTCCTCTGCTTTCTACATACTATCAAAAACAACATAGACAGTTTATCACAATTGCCCTGCCCAATCAATCGCATTCTGAGAAATCCCGCATCCTTTTCCGGCCAGCTCCTCCGTCAGCTGGTACAGCCGCTCATTTACCCTGCACAGAAAGGCCTTCTGGTTGAAAAAGACGGCCTTTTCAAAGGGCCATCGTATCACCGAGGGAAAGTCCATGCCCACGCCCAGCTCCAGAACCAGCAGCCTGCGGTTGGGTGTCCCCTGCAGCCATTTCATGTAGGTCTGCCACTGCTCCAGATACCCATCCTCATTATAATTTTCCGCATAGATGTTGTTCAGCACAAGGGGTGCCCCGCATTCAGGGCACACGCCAAGAAGAGCCTCTCCCTCCGCCTGCAGGGAAAGCCCCCTTTCTGCTCTCTCAAGGGCCTCCTGCAGCCTGGCCTGCTCGTCCTCCGTCACCTGACAGAGCACCTCCCTGCAGCCCCCGGAACACTGTTTCCTGAGCGCCGTGCCGCAGGGCATCACCAGCCTCGCCTCCCTCCACGGGCTGCTTGCTATCCTGCTGCTGGTGGACACGGACACCACAAAATAGTTCCTGCCCTCCAGGAGCCCGGTCAGCCGCTCCAGCGCCTGATTTACCGGCCCTTCTCCCATTCTGCGGGAACAGAGCTCTCTCCACGCCGGTATCAGCCATGCCGCCCCCTCATCCTTCAGCCGCCCGCACAGCCCCGTATATTCCGCATTCCGGCGAAGCCTCGCCCTATCGTCGAATTCCTCGCCAAGCCCCACCAGCACCATGTCGCTCTGATCCAGTTTTTCCCTCAAATCTATCCTATTCATCCGTCTGCGCTTCCAAATCTCTGACTCCTCAGGCTCCTGACCCCTTTCGGCATCCCCCGCCGTCTCAGGTTCTCCACCGTTTCCGGCCCCTGCCCCCTTCTGAATCCCTGACTACGCAAAAAGCCGGGAACCCTCCCGGCTTTTCTGATTGATTTATACTCCCAGCCCTCTCTCCACCACCAGCTGATCAATGATCTTAACCAGATTGCCTATCTCAGGTTTGGACAGCTGCGCATCCGCTCCCAGCGCCTCTCCCTTTCTCCTCATCTCCTCGTTCACCAGAGACGAGAAGAGGATGATGGGTATGTCCGCCGTCGCCTCGTCCGACTTCACCAGCTTTGTCAGCCTGTGTCCGTCCATCTCAGGCATCTCGATATCCGATATGATCAGCTGCACTCTGCTGCGCAGCGTACCGTGAGCCTTGCTGTAGCTGATGATGTCATAGGCCTGCTTGCCGTTCTCGGTATGGATCAGGTTCTCGTAGCCCGCCTTCTTGAGGCATTCCACGATCAGCTTGTTCAGCAGGGGAGAGTCCTCTGCGATCAGGATCGGCACATTGTTCCGCTCCCGGTCCCCCAGCTCGTTGATGTCGGAAACCTTCAGCCCGGTCTCAGGGTTGATGTCTGTGACGATCTTCTCGAAGTCAAGTATAATTATAAGTCTGTCATCTTTTTTTACGATGCCGATGGCCACACCCTCCTCTGCGGAAGAGATGGTCACGTCCGGCTTGATGATATCCTCCCATGATATCGTATGGATGCCCAGCACGTTGTCCACATGGAACGCTATGTCCAGCTTATTGAAATTCGTGATGATGAACAGTCCCTCGGGAGTCATCTCGCCCCTTCCCAGACAGTTCTTCAGGTCAATGGCAGTGATCATCGTATCCCGGGGCATAAAAACACCTTCAATGCTCGGATGCGCATTGGGTATAGGAGTTACCTGCTCATACTTCATGATCGTCTTGATCTTCGCAACATTGATGCCGTAATGATTATTCCCCAAGGTAAATTCCAGAATCATCAATTCATTTGTGCCGTTTTCCAGCAGTATCCTACTATCATCCATACCTCATCCTACCCTTTCCAGCCCGGAGGCCTCTTGTCAGGCCCCTCATCGCTCCTGCTCCTTTAGCTATTTTAACATACTTGCAGGAAAAATGGAACCATTATTTTATATATTTTCGTTCTGGATGGTCTCGATGATGTTCTTCCTATTGATCTTTGCCATGGAATAGTGCATGATTCCGTAAAGCAGCAGGAACACTGCGCCCCCGGCCGCCGCAATGGCACTCCAGGGAAAACGGAAATCCGCCACGATCCCCTCCGCCATGGCCTTGTTGAAGAAATAGGAGATCAGTATCCCAAGAGGGATCCCTATCACAAGGGCCTTGCCTCCGTAAAACATCCCCTCCAGCCAGATCATGCGCCGAAACTCCTTCCCCGTCATCCCCACCGAGCGCAGCATGGCGAATTCCGGGGCCCGCAGCTCCATGTTGGTGGTAATGGTATTGAAGATATTCGTGACGCCGATCAGCGCCACCACCGTGATGAAGCCGTAGAGGAAGATGGCTACCACCAGATGCATGCTCCGGTCAGCCCGGTAGAACGCATCATAATTGGTCACGGTATAATGCTGGAGCTGCATGTCGCCGCGGATGACCTCCTCCAGCCTGTCAGAATCCTCGCACCTGATATAGATGTCTGTATTGTCGTACTTTCGGATCTCATGGCTGTCCATCCACTGGTCGCTGACGATCAGGACCGGACGGTTGTATCCGCCTCCCTCCATGACCATGGGCGTCTCGCTGGTCTGGGCCAGCACCTCCAGACGGATCCCGGCGGCCTCTCCCGTCCCCGTGATCACATCTCCTTTTCGGAACTTGGCGATCTTGTACTCCTCCACGTAGATCTTCCCGTCCATCCGGTAGTCCTGCCTATAATCTGCGATCACGATGGCCTTGTCCCAGGCCTCCTCCGCGCTTACGCCCACCCTGCGGCAGAAGCGCCCATAGGCCTCCTCCCCCAGCGCCCTTACCTGTATCAGGTTTTCTTCGGCAGGCTTGTGCGCCCTACAGTATTCTTCCGTGAAAGGGATCTGTGTCCCGTCCACTTCCAGTATGCCTGCCCGTATGATCTCCGCTTCCTGCACGCCGTCCAGCTGTGCCACTCTAACGGCTTCATCATAGTCATAGACGCTCACCTTCATCTGATAGGGCATCCTGTCATTATAGACTCCCGACACGTCGAACAGAAGCCCAACGAAGGTGCTCATCCCGATAAAGACAGCCACGCTGACCACAATGGATATCACTGTTGTGCGGTACTTCACTCTGGCCCGCCTCAGGTTCTTATAGGCGATCCTGCCGCCGATCCCGAACAGCCTGCCCACTATCCCGGGACATTTCAGCTCCCGCTTCCGGATCCTCACCGTGTCGCTGGCCCGGATGGCGCTGATCGGGGACAGCTTTGCCGCTCTTGCGGCAGATCTGGAGGCAGACAGATACACCGTGACACCCGAGAGCACGGCCGACAGTAAGACTGCCCCCGGTGATACGCCGAATACCAGTGCGAAGCCTGCTGCATCCTCCACCAGTCCTCCCACTGCCTTCACCAGAACCGCCGTGGCCCCCACTCCGGACAGCACACCCAGCGGGATGCCGATCAGCCCCAGAAACGAAGCCTCATAGTACACGATCCTTTTCTGCTGCCCGGAGGTGGTTCCCACAGAGGAAAGCCTGCCGTAGAGCTTCATCTTCTCCGTGAGAGAGATCACGAAGCTGTTGTGGATGCAGAACACGCTGGTGACCACGATGATCAGAATGGCAATGGCCGCCATGGCATAGAGCATATTCATGGTGCTGGAGGAAAAGGTCAGCTGTTCCCATTTCAGCAGCCAGTAATTCTCCGACACATTGCGGGCGATGCGCCTGACCTGTTCCTGCTCCTGCTCCGTAAAGGTGCCGAGGCCTCCGTGGAAGCCGTAATACCTTCTGTACAGCTCCTCCGATACGCCCAGCAGCCCCGCTGTGACCTGATCTGCGTGCTTCAGGCCGCTTTTCGTGTAGGAGGCATACACCTCCAGCAGTCCGGCCTCTCCGGGAACCCCCATTCTGGTGAAGACGGAATAGCCCGGTGCCATGGTAGGCTCCACCCCTCTTGAAGGGCGCTCTATGATGCCCACCACCGTAAAGCTTTTCTCATAGCCAGTCTCAAGGGCCTCCTCCTCATAGAGATAAGGCGTGTCCTGCGTCAGGCTATATCCCTCGGACATCCTGCTTCCTATGGGGAGCGTCAGCACATCCCCAACCTTCAGAGTTACCAGTCCGTTGCTGCCTATGTGCCTGCTGACCACAAGCTCGTTGCCATTCTCCGGCATCCTTCCATCTGTCAGCTGCAGGGAGAGGGCCTCCTCGGCCTCCTCGTCTATGCCGCAGACAAAGAGATAGGGCTTGTCCGGGTTCCTGCTCCCCTCCAGCATGGCGTAGCCAAGCACCTCCACCAGCCCCAGCTTCTCTATCTGCTGATTGTTCTCAAAATATTTCAGGTTCTCCGGGGCGACTCCGCTGAACGCATAATGATAATCTCCGTTCTGCCGCCTCTCATATGCCACAAGACTGGCCCGGAAGCTCACTGCCATGCATGCCACTCCCGTTACAAGCGCCGTGGCCAGAATCACCCCTATGATCGTCACCAACGTCCTCTTTCGATTCTCCTTCAGAGAGCGGTAGCAGCATCTTCTCAGTACGTTCATGCCTCCTCCACCCCCTTCTGTCCGCCGAATATCCTGCCGTCCTCAATGGTCAGCACCCTGTCCGCCTGCTTCGCAAGCTCCAGATTGTGGGTGATCATGATCACCGTCTGCTTGTATCTGCGGTTGGATTCCTTCAGCAGCTCCATGATCTCGTTCCCCGATCTGGTGTCCAGATTTCCCGTGGGTTCGTCCGCCAGCAGAATGGCAGGCCGGGTGATCAGGGCCCTGCCGATGGCAACTCTCTGCTGCTGGCCCCCGGAAAGCTCATTGGGGAGCGCTCCCAGCCTCCTCTGAAGCCCCAGCATCCCCGCAAGCTCCTGCACCATGCCCTTCTCCGGCGCCCTGCCGTCCAGCTCGCAGGGCAGGACGATGTTCTCCTCCACCGTCAGCACGGGAATCAGGTTGTAGAACTGATAGATCAGCCCCACCTGCCTCCTGCGGAAAACCGCAAGCTTGTCATTATTCATCCTATAGATATCTTCCCCCTCGATCAGCACCCGCCCGGAGGTAGGTCTGTCAACGCCTCCCAGCATATGCATGAGCGTGGACTTTCCGCTGCCGGAGCTCCCCACCACAGCCACGAACTCTCCTCTCTCCACAGAAAAGCTCGCATCGTTCACGGCTATGATCTCATTGGCTCCGCTGCCGTATCTTTTGAACAGATGCTCCGTTCTCAGGATCCTTGTCTCCTGTCCTTTACCAGTCATTCCCTTCACCATTTTCGTTATCCTGCCTTTCCTCCTTCATGCAGGCCTGCCGACCGCTTTGCCGTCTGCCGTCAGCTTCTTGCCTGCTGACCGCTTTGCCGCCTGCTGACCGCTTTCTGCCGCCTGCCGTCGGATTCCTGCCTGCCTACTCTATCACTATAGGAAACGAAAATGACATTTCCGTGACATTTTAAAATTTTTTCAGCATCCCGGCCTTTTCAGAAACGTGACCGTAAAGTAGGTTCCCCTTCCCTTCTCGGAATCCACTGCGATATAGCCCCCCTGCTCCTCCACGATCCGCTTCGCCAGAGCCAGCCCGATCCCCACGCTGTCCTCTCTGGCAGAAGAGCCTCTGTAGAAACGCTGGAACAGCTTCTTCCTCTCCTCCTCCGTGATCCCCTCACCCTGATCCCTGATCAAAATCCGGGTATATATTTCGTTCTCCTCTGCCAGAATCTCCACGTTTTCTCCTCTGGAGCTGTGTTCCACTGCGTTTTTCACGATATTGGCCAGCGCCTCCTCCGTCCACCTGCTGTCGGCCTCCACCGCCGTCCCCTGAGGAACCTTGAGCAGAAAGGAGACCTGATTCCACTCCGCTGCGACCTCCACCTTCTTCAGGGCCGACCTCACCAGCTCCTCCACCCTGCAGATCCCTTTCTCCAGCTCCACCACTCCGGCATCCAGTCTGGAGAGCTTCAACATGGTCGCCGTAAGCCATGACATGCCGCCAAGCTGATGTGTGATCTCCGACATGAAATGTCTCCGTACATCCGGATCCATGTCCCCGTCCTCCATCAGATTGTCCATGAGCACAGTGATCGACGTGAGCGGTGTCTTGAGCTGATGGGAAATATCCGCCACGGAGTCTGCCAGCGCCCGTCTCTGCTTCGCAGCCCGCTGCGCCTGCTCCTTCAGCAGAACCGTCAGCTTGTATATCTCATTGCGCAGTCCGCTCAGCTCATCGTCGCCGTTGTCCTCGATGGCAAGACAGTACTCCTCCCTGTGCAGCGCCTCCATATAGGTTTCCAGCCCGGCTATTCTTCTCTGCAGCCTTCCTGCCCTGCGCAGAAGGATCAGTCCGCCAAGTACGAAAAACAAGGAAAAAAAAGCTGCAGAAAAAGCCCGCATGGCGCCCATCTGCCTCTCCAACAGCGAAAACGTCCCTGCCCAATACTCCTCGAACACGCCGTACATGGCCAGCCGCTCTTCTCCCATGGCCTCATTTCCCCCGGCGGAGAGAGCTTTTATCAGCTCCTCCTCGGGCACGTCAGGGTAAGCCGACAAGACATTCCCGAAAACGGTAGCCAAAAATGTCTTATTGTTCTCCCGTATCTGGCTGCAGCACCTTCGCAGCCCTATGTTCATAACCGCCATGCTTAAAACAAAGGCCGCACACAAGAGCACTCCCGTCCTTTTAAGCTCCTTGTTCCATCTCAAATGCTTCCCCATATGTTCCTTCCCTCCGCCTGCATCCCCTTATGCCTTATCTTCTCTCTATTCACGGCGCATACAGCTCTGCCCGCTCCTTCTGCCTACGACCGCTCCAGACGGTATCCGATGCCCCTCACTGTCCGAATGACTTTTCCGTCCATATCCCCCAGCTTTTCCCTGATTCGCTTCATGGTAACAGACAAAGTATTGTCATTCACGAAATTGCCGGATATATCCCAGATGTCCGCCAGAATCTCGTCCCTCGTAAAAATCCTTCCCGGATAAGCTATCATCACGGACAGTATCTTATACTCAAGCTTCGTGAGCGCCAGCTCATCTCCTCCCCGTCTCACTTTACCCGTCTCCACATCAAGGGTGATGTCGCCACAGCAAAACACCGTGCTTCCCTTACCATTCCTCCGAAGGACACTTTTTATCCTCGACACCAGTTCCCGATTGCGAAAGGGCTTGATAATATAATCATCGGCGCCAATGTCCAGTCCCCTGACCACGTCAGCCTCCTCCTCTGCCGCAGTCAGAAAAATGACGGGGATTCCCCACCTTTCCTTGACCCTTCTGCAGATTTCAAACCCGTTCCCGTCCGGCAGCGCCACATCCAGCAATATAAGCTCAACGGATTCCTGCTCCAGTATGCCATAGGCCTGCTCCCGGTTCCTTGCGGTCATCACCTGATAGCCCTCCTTGGAAAGCAGATACTCAAGCCCCATTATGATCGAATGATTGTCCTCTACCAGCATGACCTTCATTCATATACCTCCCTACGTCCCGCATATTTACCAGATTCCTCTCAATTGCACAAATCGTCCGAAAACAACAGCCTTCTCCCGAACTCCTCTCAACCCTATTTTAAACGAAAAAAAAGAGCAGTTAAACCACTCTTTCTTAAACTTAAAAATTATTAAGAATCTCTCTGTACCCTCAAAACCGAACACCTAACCAAGAACCCCTGCCGACTGACGGGGCGCGCCGCCGCGCACCTCTCCTCTGGTCAAGCTCTCGCCCTATTAGTGTGCGTCAGCTGTGCGCCTCG
>CANOFQ010000064.1 GCA_947565325.1 uncultured bacterium | reverse complement strand
TGACTGGTTCAATCGCATGATTACATTAGGCAGCATTCAGCGTTATGCAGTATAAGTTTACTGCCTCATCTCTATATATTATAGTTGCCGGCCATTTATTGTCAAGATGCTATTGTCAAGATGCTGTCAAGACAAGAAGGACAAGAGCGGACGAGAGATATACTAATAATATATTGACAGCATACCTGAAAAAATATATTATATATGGAGCAATTGCAGAAACGTATGTATGGAGCGACTGAGGGAACGTATATACGAAGTGATTGCGGAAGCATATATGTGGAACAGCAGCGGAGGCAGAACAGAGAAATAAGAAGGACAGGCACAGGAAGGAACGGAACGCAGAGCCAGAACAATGGAACAACGGCAGGGTCTGGCTGCGGAGGAAAGAGATCGGGAGGGAGAGAGTATGGCTCTGAGCAAGAAGCCGGTGACGGGAATGCGGGACATTCTGCCCGAGGAGATGAATATTCGGGACTATGTGACAGGCGTTATAAAGGATACCTATGGCAGATTCGGGTTCACTTCTATCGAGACACCCTGTGTGGAGGGAATTGCCAACCTGACCAGCAAGCAGGGCGGCGACAACGAGAAGTTGATTTTCAAGATTCTGAAGCGGGGCGAGAAGCTGAACGTGGCAGAGGCGCTCACGGAGGAGGAAGTGGTGGACGGAGGGCTCCGGTACGACCTTACCGTGCCCCTTGTGAGATATTACTGCAACAATGCGGCACAGCTGCCCGCCCCTTTCAAGGCGCTGCAGATCGGAAATGTCTGGCGGGCGGACAGACCCCAGAGAGGACGCTACCGCCAGTTCATGCAGTGCGACATCGACATTCTGGGGGAGCCCTCCAATCTGGCGGAGATCGAGCTGATCCTTGCCACCACCACCACCTTGGGAAGGCTCGGCTTCAAGGGCTTCGAGATCCGCATCAACGACAGGCGGATCCTGAAGGCCATGGCGGCCTACAGCGGCTTTCCGGAGGATTCTTATGAGAGCGTTTTCGTCACGCTGGACAAGATGGACAAGATCGGCTTTGAGGGGGTGGAGGCGGAGCTGCTGGGAAACGGCTGCGACAGCGGCTGTGTAGCCCGGTATCTGGAGCTGTACAAGAAGCTTGGGGAGAAGGAGGACGGCGTGGCGTATCTGGCGGAGACGCTGGAGGGTGTGCTGGAGCCCTCCGTGGCCGAGAACCTGCGGGAGATCATGGACAGTGTCAGCGCCACCAAGACAGCAGAGTTCCGGATGGTGTTCGATGCGACTCTGGTGCGGGGCATGTCCTATTATACGGGGACGATTTTTGAGATTGCGATCCCTGAGTTCGGAGGCAGCTGCGGGGGCGGCGGAAGATATGACAGAATGGTGGGGAAATTTACCGGCAGCGATGTGCCGGCCTGCGGTTTCTCGATCGGATTTGAACGAATTATCCTGCTGCTGACGGAGAGGGGCTTCAAGGTGCCCGAGAGCTTTAAGCGGGTCGCTTATCTGATCGAGAAGGGAGTGGGCGGACAGACTCTGTGCGACGTGATCGCCGGGGCGCAGGCCGCCAGAGAAGAGGGCGCAAGGGTGCTGGTGGTCCGGATGAACAAAAATAAGAAGTTCCAGAAGGAGCAGCTGGCGGCAGAGGGCTATACGGAGTTTGTGGAGGTCTATCGGGAAGCTCTGAAGCGCTGAGTAGTGCGCATGGTGCATCAGGGCGGTGTGAAAAAAAGACGGAAAAGAAGACAGCAAGGAAGAAATGCAGCAGCCGGGAACAGCCGGTCACGATAAAAGAGAGCAAGAAACAGCCCCTGTACAGAGGGCGGAAAACGAGGAAACGGTATGGCAGAATCAATGAAAGGTTTGAAGAGGACCCACCGCTGCGGGGAGCTTTCCGCAGCGAACATAGGGGAGAGCGTCACCGTCATGGGATGGGTGCAGAAGCAGCGCAACAAGGGCGGCATCATCTTTGTGGATCTCCGGGACAGGGCAGGCATCCTGCAGGTGATCTTCGAGGAGGCCGACTGCGGGCAGGAGAGCTTTGCCAAGGCGGAGCGCCTGCGCAGCGAGTTTGTGGTGGCGGTAACAGGTAAGGTGGAGAAGCGCTCCGGGGCAGTGAACGAGAATCTGGCCACGGGGGAAATCGAGGTCAGGGCATCCTCGGTGCGCATTCTGTCCGAGGCGGAGACGCCGCCCTTTCCCATCGAGGCGGATTCCAAGACCAAGGAGGAGCTGCGCTTAAAGTACCGTTATCTGGATCTGCGCAGGCCGGATCTGCAGAGGAACCTCATGCTGCGCAGCAGGATGACGGCAGCGGTGCATGCCTTCCTGAAGGAGGAGGGGTTCTTAGAGGTGGAGACCCCTATCCTGAACAAGTCCACTCCGGAGGGGGCCAGGGACTATCTGGTGCCCAGCCGTATCCATCACGGATGCTTTTATGCGCTGCCCCAGTCGCCCCAGATCTTCAAGCAGCTCTTGATGTGTTCGGGATATGACCGGTATTTCCAGATTGCCAGATGCTTCAGGGACGAGGATCTGCGGGCGGACAGACAGCCGGAATTCACCCAGATCGACATGGAGATGTCCTTTGTGGACATGGAGGACGTGATTGACGTCACGGAGCGGATGGTGGCAAGGGTCTGTAAGGACGCCATCGGTCTGGAGGTTCCCCTGCCCATCAGGAGGATGACCTGGAACGAGGCCATGAACCGCTTCGGCTCCGACAAGCCGGACACCCGCTTTGGCATGGAGCTGGTGGATGTGTCGGAAACAGTGGCGGGCTGCGGCTTCGGCGTGTTCACGGGCGCCCTGGAGGCAGGCGGCAGCGTCAGGGGAATCAATGTGAAAGGGCAGGCGCAGATGCCCAGAAAGAAGATCGATGCCCTGGTGGAGTTCGCCAAGGGCTACGGCGTGAAGGGGCTGGCCTATCTGGCAGTGCTGGAGGACGGCAGCTTCAAGTCCTCCTTTGCGAAGTTCATGACACAGGAAGAGCTGAAGGATCTGGCGGAGGCCATGAGCGGGGAGCCGGGCGACCTGCTGCTGTTCGCCGCAGACAGGCTCAAGCTGGTCTGGTCCGTGCTGGGGGCCCTTAGGGTGGAGCTTGCCAAACAGCTTGGAATGCTTGATGACAATGTATACAATTTTCTCTGGGTGACGGAGTTCCCGCAGTTCGAGTGGAGCGACGAGGAGGAGAGGTATGTGGCCATGCACCATCCCTTCACCATGCCGATGGAGGAGGATCTGGAGCTGCTGGAGACAGAGCCGGGCAAGGTGCGGGCAAAGGCCTATGATATTGTAGTGAATGGAATGGAGCTGGGCGGCGGAAGCGTGAGAATCTTCCAGAGCGACGTGCAGGAGAGGATGTTCGAGGCGCTGGGCTTTACGAAGGAGGAGGCCCATGAGCAGTTCGGGTTCCTGATGGATGCATTCCGGTACGGGGTGCCCCCTCACGCAGGTCTGGCCATCGGGCTGGAGCGCTTCGTGATGCAGCTGGCCCACACGGACAATATCCGGGACGTGATCGCCTTCCCCAAGATCAAGGACGCTTCCTGCCTGATGTCGGACGCACCGGGAACCGTGGACGAGAAACAGCTGGAGGAGCTGCATCTGCAGGTGACAGAATAAAGCGGCCGGGACAGACAGGCGGAAGGAGGAGAGGGCTTTGCTGGGATATCTGCTCTCGGTAGCGGAACTGCTATATTCCGAGGGGTCCTCTGAGGGGGAGGCGCCGTCAGGAAGCGGAAAGGAGTCGGAGGAGAGCCTCGGACTCCTAGCCCGTGCCTTTGCCAGAGTGGACGGGCACCGTCGGGAGAAGGCGGCCCGCATGAGGCCGGGGAGGGGACAGGCGGCCTGCTTGGGAGCAGGTCTGCTGCTGCAGCTGGCGGTGGCGTCCGAGTCCCTTGCAGAGAGTGCGCCGGTGGCGGCTGGCCTGCGGGAAGAGGGAGTGTCTGTTCCTGCGGAGAACGCAGAGGTTTGGTGCCCTGGGCATGACGGAAGCCGGAGCCGTGGGGACGTCGGGAACCTTGGGTATGTCGGGAGCGGGAAACGAGAGTGCCTCCGATGGGAGCGCTTCGGTATGACAGAGCTTCTGGAGCGCCTTGATTCCGTGCCACCCGTTCCGCTCTGTTATATCTATGGCGAGAAGGGGAAGCCCTACCTGAAGGGCTGTCCCTTCTATTTCAGCATTTCCCATTCCGGTGAGTATGTGCTCTGCGTTCTGGACAGAGAGGAAATCGGGGCGGATATCCAGCAGCACCGAAGCTGCGGTGCAGAGAGGCTGGCGGACAGATTTTTCACAAAGCAGGAGCAGGCCGCACTGGAACGGGCGTTTCGGAAGGGGGCAGGGCAGGAGGAATTCTTCCGTCTCTGGGTCAGGAAGGAGGCCTACGGCAAGCTGACCGGAGGAGGGATCGGGGAGGCGGTGGGAAGGAACCTGCTGACCGACGGGGAACGGCTTCCGGAGGCAAGAGGCCTGATCTGGGAGAAGACGCCCGAGATAACAGGGTACAGCATGGCTGTATGCAAATACAGAGATTGAAGATACAGGAACCTTGGATATAGTAGTGTAAAAGTGAAAGGCAGACATTAAAATTATATCATGTTCACTGGGAGTATGAATCATGAAGAGACTGATGAGATATCTGAGCGATTATAAAAAGGAATCCGTGCTGGCGCCGCTTTTCAAGCTGCTGGAGGCCTTTTTTGAGCTGCTGGTGCCGTTGGTGATGGCCAGCATCATCGATAAGGGCATCGGGGATCTGGTAAATGCGGACAAGGGACATATCGTGAGGATGGGGCTGTGCCTGCTGACGCTGGCGGTGGTAGGGCTGGTGTCCTCCATCACGGCGCAGTTTTTTGCGGCCAAGGCGGCAGTGGGCTTTTCCACGAAGCTGCGCCAGGCACTGTTCGACCATATCCAGAGCCTGAATTTCACCAATATCGACAAGGCGGGCGCCTCCACCATGATAACCCGCATGACCAGCGACATCAATCAGGTGCAGTCAGGAGTGAACATGGTGCTGCGGCTGTTCCTGCGCTCGCCCATCATTGTCTTCGGCGCCATGATCATGGCGTTTACCATAGACGTGAAAAGCGCACTGATCTTCGTGGTGGCCATCCCGCTGCTGGCGGGAGTGGTGTTCGGCATCATGATGTGGACCATGCCCTTGTATAAAAAGGTGCAGGCGGGTCTGGACAGGGTGCTGGGGCTCACAAGGGAAAACCTCACGGGAGTCAGGGTCATCCGGGCGTTCCATAGGGAGGAGGAAGAGGAGGGGAGGTTCCGGGACTATACCGGGGCTCTTGCCCGCAGTCAGATCTTCGTGGGAAAAATCAGCGCCGTCATGAATCCGGTGACCTATGTGATCGTGAACGGTGCCATCATCGCCCTGATCTATACGGGGGCGATTCAGGTGAACATAGGGAACCTGACCCAGGGGCAGGTGGTGGCCATCATCAACTATATGTCCCAGATTCTGGTGGAGCTGGTGAAGCTGGCGAACCTGATCGTCACCATCACCAAGGCGCTGGCCTGTGCCGACAGAGTGGCAGGAGTGTTCGAGATTCAGAATGAAGCATGGCAGAGAACGGACGGCGCAGCCGGCAGTGTTCAGGAGGCGGCCGGAGAAAATGCCGGGAAAGGCGCCGCCCCGGCCTTGGGGCAGGTTCCTTACCTGCAGTTCGACCATGTGTCCCTGACCTATGCCGGAGCAGGCGCCCCCACTCTGCATGACATTGATTTTGCGGTGGAGAAGGGACAGACCGTGGGCGTGATCGGAGGAACGGGCTCAGGAAAGACCTCGCTGGTGAACCTGATTCCCGGCTTCTATCCGGCCACGGAGGGAACCATTCGCCTTGAGGGCAGGGACATCAGGCAGATGGCCGAGGAGGAGCTGCGAAGCCTGGTGGGTGTGGTGCCCCAGAAGGCGGTGCTCTTCAAGGGAACCATACGGAGCAATCTGCAGTGGGGGAAGGCGGACGCCACGGAGGAGGAGATGTGGCAGGCCATCGACAGGGCTCAGGCCAGAGAGGTAGTGGAGGGCAGGCAGGAGGGGCTGGATGCCCAGATCGCCCAGAACGGCAAGAATCTGTCGGGAGGCCAGAGGCAGAGGCTGACCATCGCCAGAGCGCTGGTGCGCAGGCCGGAGGTCCTGATTCTTGACGACAGCGCATCTGCGCTTGACTATGCCACGGATGCGAAGCTCCGGACGGCCCTGCGGCAGCTGGATGGAGACGTGACTACCTTCATCGTGTCCCAGAGGGCCTCCTCCATTCTTCATGCAGACAAGATCATCGTTATGGATGACGGTGCAGTGGCAGGAATGGGAACCCATGGGGAGCTGCTTAGAAGCTGCGAGGTTTATCAGGAGATTTACTATTCCCAGTATCCGGAGGAGCGGCCGAAGGCACAGAAAACGGCGGCGGAGATTTCAGGGAATCCGGCAGCGGAAGGGGGGAGATGAGATGGCGGCGGACAAGAAAGCGACCCTTAAAAATGACGATGTGAAAAAAGATGATTCAAAAAAGGATGCCTTGTCAAAGGATACCATGTCAAAGGATACCATGGAAAAGGGCGCTGTGAATAAGGACACAGGGCAGAAGAAGTCGGGACAGATGGCGGCGCTGAGGCAGGTTCTGACATATATCCGCAGGTATTGGTTCATGGTGGGCCTCTCTCTGG
The DNA here is from genome assembly GCA_947565325.1 of uncultured bacterium. Classification (GTDB taxonomy): domain Bacteria; phylum Bacillota; class Clostridia; order Lachnospirales; family Lachnospiraceae; genus Acetatifactor. The sequence goes on along the minus strand of CANOFQ010000064.1, from coordinate 6,688 downwards.
TGCTTGCGGCGCTGACGGTGGTGCTGACGCTCTATGTGCCCATCCTCACCGGGGACGCAGTGGACCTGCTGGTGGGGAAGGGGCAGGTGGATTTTTCGGGGGTATTCTCCATCATGTGGAGGATCGGCATCGCCATGGCGGTGACGGCGGCGGCCCAGTGGCTGATGAATACCTGCAACAACCATATCACCTATCATGTGGTGAAGGACATCCGGGAGGATGCCTTCCATAGGCTTGGGCAGCTGCCCCTGAAATATCTGGACGCACATGCCTACGGGGACATCGTAAGCCGTGTGGTGGCGGATGTGGATACCTTTGCGGACGGCCTGCTTATGGGCTTCACCCAGCTTTTCACCGGGGTGCTGACCATAGGGGGCACGCTGGTGTTCATGATGGCGACCAATGTGCCCATTGCCTTGGTGGTGGTGTGCATCACGCCGGTGTCCTTTCTTGTGGCCAGATTCATAGCCACGAGGACATTTTCCATGTTCAAGCTGCAGTCGGAGACCAGAGGGGAGCAGACCTCCCTGATCGAGGAGATGGTAGGCAACCAGAAGATCGTGAAGAGCTTCTCCAGAGAACGGGCTGTCCGGGAACAGTTTGCGGAGATCAACGGCAGGCTGGAGAAGTGCTCCCTGAAGGCGATCTTTTTTTCCTCCATCACCAATCCTGCCACCCGCTTCGTGAACAGTCTGGTCTATGCGGGGGTGGGAATCTTCGGAGCCTTCGTGGCCATCCGGGGAGGCATCAGCGTTGGTAGGCTCTCTTGTTTCTTAAGCTATGCGAACCAGTACACCAAGCCCTTCAATGAGATCTCCGGGGTGGTGACGGAGCTGCAGAACGCTCTGGCCTGTGCGGGCCGGATCTTTGCGCTCATCGACGAGGAGCCTCAGATTCCGGACAAGGAGAATGCTAAGGTATTGACGGATGCAAGGGGCAATGTGGCGCTGCAGGAGGTATACTTTTCCTATGTGCCGGAAAGAAAGCTGATAGAGAACTTTAATCTGGAGGTGAAGCCCGGACAGAGGGTGGCCATCGTGGGTCCCACGGGCTGCGGTAAGACCACTGTGATCAATCTGCTGATGCGGTTCTACGACGTGGACAGCGGTTCCATAAGGGTGGACGGGACGGATATCCGGGACATTACCAGAGGGAGCCTGCGGACCAGCTACGGCATGGTGCTTCAGGAGACATGGCTGAGGGCAGGTACCATCCGGGACAACATACGGATGGGAAAGCCGGAGGCCTCCGAGGAAGAGGTGGTGCAGGCGGCCAAGGAGGCTCATGCCCACAGCTTCATCAAAAGGCTTCCAAATGGCTATGATACCGTGATCACAGAAGACGGCGGGAGCCTGTCTCAGGGCCAGAAGCAGCTGCTGTGCATCGCCCGGGTGATGCTCTGCCTTCCGCCCATGCTGATATTGGACGAGGCAACCTCCTCCATCGATACCCGCACGGAGATCAAGATTCAGAATGCCTTCGCAAGGATGATGGAGGGCAGGACCAGCTTCATCGTTGCACATAGGCTGTCCACAATCAGGGAGGCCGACATCATTCTGGTCATGAAGGACGGAAACATCATCGAGCAGGGCAGTCACGAGACGCTGCTGGCGCAGAAGGGCTTTTACGCCACTCTGTACAATTCCCAGTTCGCAGGATGAAGAGAGGGTGAGCTGATTCAGGCTGCAGGAGGAAGGGCAGATTTGATTCTGCAGGAGTATATCTGCCGCTTAAGAGTTTCTCCCGGAGTGCCGATATATAAGTAAATACGTATTGAAATGAAGCGGTGGAGGACTGTCTGCAACAAGACAGGCATTTGATGTGATTTCTAATGGGATCATTGTAATAATTACGAGTTGATTGGATTTGTCCTATGCCTGGCGCATAGCCCGGCTGCGGCCGCCGTCGTGAGAGAGGAGGAAATCGTCATGAAGGTACTAAACAATATCACCGTGTTCACGGGAGATACCCGGAGCAGCGCTCAGGCGGAGAGAACCGCAGAGGACGGCCGCCGGCAGGACGGACGGAACAAAACCATATATGCGGGGAATTTTCTGACAGAATTTCCGATGAGGGACAGGATTCAGCAGAGGAAGGCGCAGGCGCAGGAGCGTGCGCTGAAGATCGTGAGCGATGCCTGGGACGGCGACAGGCAGATCGATGACGAGATCGGGAGAAGCAGGGAGCGGATCAAGGATCTGAAGGCGCAGTATAAGGAACTGCAGGAAGTGAAAAACAATCTGAAATCCGGGCAGGAAAGGCCGGAGAAGGAGGAAGACACGGTTTCTGTGGGGTGGGAGGATCCGGAGGCTGAGTTCATGGAGAAGGCTTATACGGCCAGACTTTTTCCGTGGGCGGAGGTGGAGTTCACGGAGGAGGAAGCGAAACGCTTCGAGGAAATGGACACGGAAGAGATCACAGGTTATATGAAAGAGCGCCTGGAAAAGCAGACTGCCGCATGGAAACCCGCCGGCGTGGTGGGATCGGCAGATCCGGGGGACGAGATCGACAGACTCATGTTTAAGATCGTGAAGGAAATCGAGATGGAGAACGCAGTCATCCGGGGGATCCGGGGAGAGCAGCGGAAGCACCACTCTATGGCAGATGCCCAGAAGCAGGCGGAGGACGTGATGGCGGCGGCCCGGGACGAGATCGTAGGTCTGGTGGTAGAGGAGGCCAAGGAGCATATCGACGAGGAGCAGGAGAAGCGGGAAGAGGAATCCGAGGCCATCAAGGAAAAGAAGGAAGAGCAGGAGAAGATCCTTGAGGAGCGGAAGGAGAAAGAGGAAGAGCTGGAGGAGCTCATGGAAGATATGCCCATTGAGGAGATGGCAGATTTAAAGAACATGCAGGAGGAGATTCGTCAGGAAGTCCAGAATATCGTGAGTAAGATGAATCTGGTGGCAGAGGATATCAAGGGCACCATGGTAGATACCGTCGTATAGGAAAGGGAGAGGTGGCAGGAACATAGGACAGACCTTCCGCATATCTTATAGAAAGATGTGCGGGGGTCTTATTTTTATGGCTTTAGTGGTGATCGATCCGGGACACGGGGGTGCGAATCCCGGTGCCGTGTATGACGGCAGGCAGGAGAAGGATGATGCGCTTGCGCTTTCTCTTGCTGTGGGGAGCATTCTGGAAAGAAACGGGGTAGATGTGTATTACACCAGAACATCAGATGTATATGAAGCCCCGGCCCGGAAAGCGGATAAGGGAAATGCGGCTGGAGGAGATTATTTCGTCTCCATCCACCGCAATTCCAGCCCCTATCCAAACCAGTATTCCGGGGTGGAGTCTCTTGTGTACAGCCGTTACGGAGAGGCGGCAAGACTTGCGGAAAACATCAATCTTCGGCTGGAGCAGGTCGGCTTTGAAAATCAGGGTGTCAATGAGCGGCCGGATCTGGTGGTGCTGAATCGGAGCCAGATGCCTGCGGTGCTTCTTGAGATAGGGTTTATCAACACAGATGAGGACAACAGGCTATTTGACGAGCGGTTCGGCCAGACGGCGCAGGCCATCGCTGAGGGAATTCTTGCCACGGTCTGGAGCGCATGAGAGGCGAAGGGGCGGCCGGCAAAAAGGAGCATTCTGGAGTCGTAGGAGCAGCAGGGACCCAAGAGACAGAGGGGGCGGAAAAAGGATTTCACAGACGGAAGGTGTACCTTGAGATGCTGGCGCTTCTGCTGGCGACAGTCTGGGCCGGATATGCGCTGTGCAGAGTGTGGACTGAAGGCATAGAACAGGGCCAAGGCATAGAACAGGGCCAAGGCATAGAACAGGGCCACAGCGGAAAAGGAAAGGGAGAGGGGCCGGCCGGGGACGGGATGCAGGGTAGACTTTCCGGCACCGTGCGGATGGCGGGCAGCACCTCCATGGAGGAGGTGGTCTGGGCGCTTGCGGAGGCTTTCATGGAGAAATATCCGGATGTGACAGTGACGGTGGAGTTTGTGGGCTCCAGCGCCGGGGCAGAAGCCGTTATACGGGGCAGTGCGGACATAGGAAATCTGTCCCGGAGCATCAGCCCGGAGGAAGAGATGCTGGGGCTGGTGGAGAACAAGGTGGCGGTCAGCGGTATCGCAGTTTGCGTGGATGTGTCTAACCCGGTGGCGGAGCTGACCAGAGGACAGCTTGAAGACATTTATAAGGGCAGGATCACCGACTGGAGGGAGCTGGGGGGAGAAGAACTGCCAGTGGTCACAGTGGGCCGGGAGGCAGGCTCCGGCACAAGGGAAGCTTTTGAAGATGCGCTGGGGCTGAAGGATCAGTGCGCCTATGCCAATGAGATGGACAGCACGGGGGCAGTCATGGCCAGAGTGGCCAATACGCCGGGAGCCATTGGCTATATCTCTTCAGATGCGGCAAACGGAACGGTTCGGATCCTGAAACTGACGGACAGAGAGACGGAAGAAGCAGGAGAACCTGCCGAGGATCCCGGAAAGCCTTCCGGAGATGGCAGAGAAGCCGTCGGGAGTGCTGAAGCGTCTGTTGCGGATGGGGGAAGGCCCGCCGGTCAGGGGGAGTATGTGCTGTCATGTCCTTACATAATGGTGACAAAAGGGGAGATATGCGCCCAGTCTGCGCCGGTGCAGGCCTGGTTTGCTTTTGTGCGCAGCAGGGAGGGGCAGGATATCTTAAAGAGGATATTGGGGCCTGCAGACGAGTGATGCCTGATGAATCTCGGAACCGAAAAAAGGAGAGCCGATGAAAACAGTTTCGGCAGAGCCTGCGCAGAAAGAGGGCCCAGAGGCTTCGGGAGCGCATGGAGAGAAAACGGGAGGAAAGAATGTATACAAGTTCTGTCATAGGGAGCCGGAAAAGGGGAGCTGCAGCGGACAAGGCAGCCGGCGCCGTGTTTTTCTGCTGTGCCGCAGTCTCCGTAGCCGCAGTGGCGGCTATTGCTTTTTACATCATACTAAGCGGCCTTCCGGCGCTGGGGGAGATAGGGATGAAAGAGATCCTGATGGAGAGAGTATGGAAGCCCGGGGCAGAGAGACAGCGGTTCGGAGTCCTGAATATGATTCTCGCATCTGTGGAAGGAACGCTCCTTGCGGCGGCCATCGGTATGCCGATAGGGGTTCTGACGGCAGTGTTTCTGGCGGAGGTGTCCGGCCCCCGGGCAGCGGGAGCGGTGCGGACGGCGGTGGAGCTGCTGGCGGGGATCCCTTCTGTCATATATGGGCTGCTGGGGGCCTATCTGCTGACACCGCTGGTGTATAAGCTGGAGAGAAAGCTTTTTGCAGGAAGCCAGGGTCATCAGTACACCGGGGGAGCCAATCTTCTTTCGGCCTCTCTGGTGCTGGCCGTCATGATCCTTCCCACAGTCATCAATGTCAGCGAGGCTGCCATACGAAGAGTACCGCCGGATATACGGGCGGCTTCTCTGGCGCTGGGGGCATCTCGGACACAGACCATCTTCCGGGCAGTGCTGCCGGCTGCCAGACCCGGAATCACAGCGGCCATGGTGCTGGGTCTGGGAAGGGCCATGGGAGAGGCTACGGCCATTCTGCTGGTAGCCGGGAACAGCGTCAATTTTCCGCTGCCCTTTCGCTCGGTGCGGTTTCTTACAGCCGCCATCGTCAGCGAGATGGGCTATGCCTATGGAACCCATAGGCAGGTGCTGTTCACGGTGGGGCTGATCCTGTTCCTGTTCATTATGCTGATCAATGTGTTCCTGAACAGAAGCCTGAAAAAGGGGGCCGGGCAGAGTGGGTAGCGTCCTGCGGCGTCGGAGGAGGAAGGCGGGGGAGAGCTTTGCGCAGGCGGCCGTCCACGGGGCCGCCTATGTTTCCCTTTTTCTGCTGATGGGGATTCTCTTGTTTTTGTTCTCGAAGGGCTTCCGGGAGCTGAGCATCGTTTTTTTTACATCCGTCACCAGCCGGCTGAAGGGGACGGTGGGGATCGCAGGCAATATCGTCAACACCTTGTACATAATCCTGCTGGCCTTGGCCGTGTCCGCACCTCTGGGGATAGGTGCGGCCGTTTTTCTCAACGAATATGCGGGAACTGGCCCTCTTGCAGGTCTGGCGGAATTCGCCATGGACGTGCTGTCGGGCATCCCTTCCGTGATTTTCGGGCTGTTCGGCATGGTGTTCTTCGGGGATGTCATGGGGCTTGGATATTCTCTCCTGAACGGCTCTCTGACTCTTGGTCTGGCGGTGCTTCCCCTCATCGTGCGCAACACACAGGAAGCTCTGCGGGCAGTGCCTGAGAGCTGCCGCAGTGCGGCGCTGGGCATGGGAGCTACGAAGTGGCACATGATACGGACGGTACTGCTGCCTGCCGCCCGTCCCGGAATCCTGACGGGCATGACGCTGGCGGTGGGGCGTATCGTAGGGGAGTCGGCGGCGCTGCTTTTCACCGCAGGCAGCGCCAGAGGGCTTCCGAAGCTGGGGAGTGGGCTCAGGGAGACACTGGAAGAATTGGGGCACAAGGTCTTCGCCTCCGGGGGCACACTGACCATCGAACTGTACCTGCAGGTACAGAGAGGCGAATTTGACACTGCGTTCGGGATCAGCTGTGTCCTGGTCATCATTGTGCTGGCAGTGAACCTCCTGCTGAAGGCAGCAGGAAGGGGCGGGGCATGGACAAGAGACAGCATGGACAAGAGACAGCAGGACAAGAGACAGCAGGACAAAAAGACATTAGGACAAAGAGACATTAGGACACAAAAGACATTAGGACAAAGAGA
>CANOFQ010000063.1 GCA_947565325.1 uncultured bacterium | reverse complement strand
ACATGGGTGGCATGTGTTCAGGCTGTGCCAGTCTGAAGGATTTGGACTTAAGTAACTTTGATGCAGGCCGGGTGGAATATATCGGACAAATGCTTGATGGCTGCAATAATCTGCGTACAATAAAAGCGTTTAGAATTGCCCCCATAGAAGCTGTATGTGACCTGCCTGGTATATATGTGGATGAAAACGGTAGACGAACGAATCAAATTACAGCAGCGTTTTCAGGAACATTATTAGCAAAGGCTGAACCTATCAGCTGGCGGGTGGACAAAGATGCTGTTGTAATCAGTGGAGAAGGGTACGTAGAGGATATGGAAGAGGGCCTGCGTGATGCCATGGCGGCGGCCAAGAAGGTTCGGTTTGAGAAATGCTTGGTTCTGGGGAGTATGCAGTCGTTCTTTGGGCGTTTGGAAAATCTGGAGATCATTGATTTGCAGGAATTGGATACAAGTTATGTGACGGACATGGGATATATGTTTTATGACTGTAGTGGTCTGACGAGCCTTGACGTGAGTGGGTTCGCCACGAGCCAGGTGACGGACATGGGGTTTATGTTCTCTGGCTGCAGCGGTCTGACGAGTCTGGACGTGAGTGGATTCGATACGAGTCAGGTGACGAACATGACGATGATGTTTATACGTTGCAGTGGTCTGACGAGCCTTGATCTAAGCGGCTTTGATGCTTCAAAAGTAATTGATGAGCATGAAAATTTTGCCCATGGTATGAGAGAGATGCTTTCTGGCTGCACAAATCTGGTCACCATCAAAGCCTTCAAAGTACCGCCGACGCAGGCTAAGTGTGATCTGCCGGGCACTTACGCCGACGAGAGCGGCACCCAGACTACTCAAATCACGGCGGCCTTCGCAGGGAAGACCCTGACCAGAGTAGGGCAGGATGCGCCGAATCCCGGCCCCAGTGGGCAGGAGCAGCAGGTGCGCAGCTTCGTCTCCCGTATGTACACCGTAGCCCTCGGCAGGGAGGCAGAGGAGGCGGGTCAAAACGACTGGACGAACCGGCTTCTCTCCCATGAGATAGACGGGGCAGGCATTGCAAACGGCTTCATCATGAGCGATGAGTTCAAGAACAAGAATGTCACAGACGAAAACTATGTGGACATCCTTTATCATACCTTCTTCGACCGTGACGCCGACGAGGGCGGCAGAGCCACATGGCTGGAGGCGCTGGCCAACGGCAACTCCCGTGCCTTCGTGCTGGCGGGCTTCGTCAATTCCGTGGAGTTCGACAATCTCTGCAGCAGATACGGGATCGTCAGAGGCAATGTGGAGACCAACGAAGCCCCCATTGGCTCCGGAGTGCGGCAGTTTGTGAACCGCTGTTACATCAAAGTGCTGGGCCGGGAAGGCGAGAAGGCGGGTGTGGACGACTGGACAAGCCGGATCGCCAGAGGGGAGCAGACCCCGGAGAGCGTGGCCAAGCTGTTCTTCTTCTCGGAGGAGTACGCCAACAAGAACACGGGCAACGAGGAGTTCGTGGAGACCCTCTACCAGACATTCATGGACAGAGCCTCTGACCCTGCGGGCAAGAGCGACTGGGTAGGACGGCTTTCTAATGGCACCAGCCGTGAGGAGGTGCTGGAGGGCTTCTCCCGCTCGGAGGAGTTCGCCGGGATCATGGCATCATTTGGGCTATAGGCAGAAGGGCTCGATACGTTGCCGCCCTACATGGCTTTCTGCTGCAGGCGGTCTGATCTGCGCAGCCTGAAAGGAAGCATTGACACGGAGAGTCGGATATTTCCGGCTTTCCGTGTTTTTGCTTGTAAAAATAGAAAATATTTGATAAAATGAATAGGATGTAAACGCTTACATAGGCTGGTATAAGAGCCAGAAAGAACCGGAGCAGGAAATTGCAGGAAACAGTCTAGACAAAGAGAAGGAACAAGCAGACATGCATGAATTGAAGGAGATTATTTTTTCGGACGACCTATATAAAATGAACTGGCTGAGGCCGGATTACGCTTATGGGGAGGTGGTCTGTCCCAAGGAGCTGACCGGCCGGACGGCGAGCAGCAGAAAGGGCGATCTGGTCACTACGGAGGTTACGATTACCAATCCGGGGGATAAGCCGGTGTTTACCTCCGTTGACAGCATTGCTATCGCTTTTCCGCTGGAGGACCGATATGACAGCAGCGACGTCTGCATGACGGGCCGGTGCCATACGCACATTTTCTGCGGAGAGGATGTGAGCTACATTATGGCGCTGCGCATGGGCGGTGAGGCGCCTCATCTGGGGATGGTCCTGACGCAGGGCAGCTTGTCCCATTACAGTATCAGACGGGAGCTGTCACGGGGAAGCAACGACCGGGGATGCTTTTACCTGCATCCCTCGCCCATGGAGTTTCAGCCGGGAGAGAGCAAGGTGATCCGCTGGACGATTTTCCCCCATGGGGGCAAGTCGGATTTTAAGGAGCAGCTGGGCAGGTACAGCAGGTTCGTGGACGTGGAGGCAGAAAGGTATGTGCTGTTTCCCGGAGAGAGGAATCGGATCAAGGTGCGCCCTTCCTTTCAGGCCCGTTCCGTGAAGGTGAACGGAGAGACGGCAGTCTATTCGGAGGGGGCGTTTGTGGTGGAGGACATAGCCGGAGCGCCGGGGGAGAGGGTCTACCATGTGGAGGCGGACGGTATTCGGACATGGTGCCGCACCTATGTGCATACGGCTCTGGATGAGCTGGCGGAAAAGAGATGCCGCTTCATAGCGGCGAACCAGCAGTATCAGGGGGAAATCAAGAAACTTCAGGGGGCCTATCTGCTCTATGACAATGAGGAAGGGCATATGGTATACAGGCCGGTGAACGACTATAACGGTGGCCGGGAGCGGGTGGGCATGGGCCTGCTGCTTTCCCGGTATCTGCAGCAGGGGCGCAGGGACGAAGACCATGTGCTGGAGGAAAGTCTGCTCAGGTACGTGGATTATGTGCTCCGGGAGCTGGTGGATTCGGACACGGGCAGGGTTTTCAACGACATAGGCAGGGATCTGAGCTATAGAAGATGGTATAATTTTCCGTGGTTTGCCGCCTTTTTCGCAGAACTGTATAATCAGTACGGAAAAAAGGAGTATCTGACCTGTGCCTGCCGGATCCTGAAGCTTTTTTATCTGGAGGGAGGGGCAGAGAATTACCCCATCAGCCTTCCCGTCCTGCTCATGGACGAGTCTCTGAAGGGGGCCGGGATGGCGGCGGAAAGGGAGGATCTGAGGGGATATTTCACGGAGCATGCCGAGAACCTTATGGAAACGGGGCTGCATTATCCTGCTTCGGAGGTGAATTATGAGCAGAGCATCGTGGCGCCGGCGGCGGATATTCTGCTTCAGGTGCATGTGCTGACGGGAGACGGCAGATATCTGGAGGCGGCAAGGAAGCAGATGGAGGTGCTGGAGCTGTTCAATGGGGAGCAGCCGGATTACCATCTGCATGAGGTGGCCGTTCGGCACTGGGACGGATATTGGTTCGGAAAATACCGCTTGTACGGAGACACCTTTCCTCATTATTGGAGCGCCCTGACGGGGAATGTGTTCGCACTGTACGCCCGTATCACGGGAGACCGGGAGTATGCAGGGAGGGCGGAGGATTCCAGACGGGCCGTGCTGCCCATGCTGTTTCCCGACGGTTCCGCATCCTGCGCATATCTCTATCCTTACAGCGTGAACGGAACCAGAGGCGGATTTTATGACCCATATGCCAACGATCAGGACTGGGGGCTGTATTTCTATTTGAAGACAGCCATTTCCGAAAAAGGTTGTTGAGGCTTGGAGAAAGGGGAAGCTTCCTCTGGGCCGGAACCGGAGTCAAATACCCCGCCGCAAGCAGGCGATTGACTCGTTGCCCGCAGGAAAAAAGGAGAAGGAATATGATACCGAAGGATCCAATCATGCTTTTAAGCTTTGTGAACATGAAGCTGAGAGATTTTTACCCGAGCCTTGACATTCTCTGCGAGGAGTTGGACGTGAGCAGGCAGGAGATCACGGATCGTCTGGAGGCGGCGGGATATCATTATGATCAGAAGCGGAACCAATTTGTATAGGAAAGCGCAAAAAGGCGCAGGCCTGCGCTGTCAGATCTGCACGGGCTGCGGCTTGTGTCCGGGAGTGAGGGCGGACGGCCTGCGGGCAGAGATAGCGCCGTCGAAAACTGAGAGAAGCGGGGAGCAGCCAGAGGCGGCTATGCCGAAATCCGAAGGAGACGAACAGCGAACTGAGGAGCCCGCACCGGAAGTCAAAGGGAAGGGCAAAACGGGAAGCGGCGTGCTGCATGTGCTGGCGGAGGATGCCCTGCTGGGGAACAGAGTTCCTCTTAAGGGAAACGGCAGGCGGCTGGTGACGGCGGATATCGGAACCACCACCGTCGCCATGCTTCTGTACAACGATGACGGAAGCGTTGCTGACAGATATGTATCCGTAAATCCTCAGACCATGTATGGAGCGGACGTGCTTTCCCGCATCCGTGCGGCGAGGCAGCCGGAGTGTGCCCTGAGGATGCGGCGGCAGGCAGAGGAGACGCTGGAGAAGGGGCTGCGCCGTTTCGCCGGAGGGCTGAAGGAGGGAGAGTCGCTGTGGATGGTGCTGGCGGCCAATACCACCATGACCTATCTCCTGATGGGCTGGGACACGGAGGAGCTGGGGCAGGCGCCCTTTGCCGCCTCCCGCCTGCGGGCGGTGGCCGGGCAGGTGGCGGGGGTGCCCTGCTTCGTGTTTCCGGGGCTTTCCGCCTTTGTGGGCGGGGACATTGCCGCAGGTATGTACGCCTGCCGGATGGCGGAGGGGGAGGAGCTTACTCTGCTGGTGGATCTGGGCACCAACGGGGAGATGGCGCTGGGGAACCGTCGTCGGAGGATCGCCTGCGCCACCGCTGCGGGCCCTGCCTTTGAGGGAGGCGCGAACGCCGGAATCTGGGGTTCGGACATGGTGAGCCTCTTGGCAAGGCTTCTGGAGGAAGGGGCCATGGACGCCACGGGGCTTCTGGCGCCGGAGTATTTTGAAGAGGGAATCCGCATCGGCAATGTGCTGGTGAGGCAGGCGGCGGTGCGCGGCATCCAGCTGGCCAAGGCGGCCATTGCGGCGGGAATCGAGATCCTGCTGGAAAAATACGGTGTCGGCGCCGGACAGGTGGACAGAGTGGTGCTGGCCGGCGGCTTCGGTTATTATCTGAAGCCCTCTGCGGCGGCCAGAATAGGGCTTTTGCCGGAGGAGCTGGCGAAGAAGGCCGTCACGGGCGGGAACACGGCTCTGTCCGGAGCGCTGCTGGCCGGGAGAGGAATTCTTTCCAGGGCAGCAGCGGAAGCCGGATGCGGCGCAGCGGAAGACAGAGGCGGCGGAACGGATGCCACCGAAGCCGGAACGGGTGTTTCGGAAACGGGAACAGATACTTCTGTATGGGCGGCCGGCGGCCTGGCACTGCAGCTGGAGCGTATGGCGAGAGACACTGAGGTGATCAATCTGGCCATGGAGGCCGGATTTCATGAAAAATACATAGGGCACATGGATTTTCCGTCCGTTGCTGCTTTAGGAGAGCAGGAGAGGATAAGAGGATGAGGCAGATTGTTTCAAAATATCTCAGGCCATATTTCGGCCGTATGAGCGTGGGATTCCTGATCAAGTTCGTGGGAACCATCATGGATCTGTGCATTCCCTATATTTTGGCATATATCATCGATTCCGTCATTCCCGTGCGGGACAGGACGAGAGTCCTGCTCTGGGGGCTGCTGATGCTGGTCTGTTCCCTGCTTGCGGTGTCCTTCAACATCATTGCCAACCGTATGGCCTCCAAGGTGGCCAGCGATGCCACGGAGGTGATTCGGCATGATCTTTTTGCAAAGACCATGCATCTTTCCAATGCCTACACAGACCTTTATACAAAGCCGTCCCTGATTTCCAGAATGACCTCGGATACCTACAATCTGCACCAGATGCTGGGCCGGATACAGAGATTGGGGGTCCGGGCGCCCATACTGCTGATCGGCGGCATCTGTGTGACCTTCACGCTGGACGCTGCCATGGCCTGCGTGCTTCTGGCCACCCTGCCTTTGCTGGGCTTTATCACGGTCTATGTGTCCCGGCGCAGCATTCCCATGTACGGAGGCCTGCAGGAGGCCAACGACCGGTTCGTGCGGCAGGTGAGGGAGGACATTGCGGGAATCCGGGTAATCAAGGCACTGTCGAAGACGGAGTACGAGACGGAAAAATTTCGTTCCATCAACAAAGAGGTGGTGGAGCGGGAGCGAAAAAACGGCATGGTGATGGCGGTGATCAATCCATCCATGACCATTCTGCTGAATCTGGGGCTGGTAGGGGTGATTCTGGTGGGCGCTTACCGGGTGAACGCAGGTATTTCGGAGGTGGGAAAGATTCTGGCCTTCACAACCTATTTCACCATCATCCTCAATGCCATGCTTTCCATTTCCAAGATGTTCACCGTGCTTTCCAAGGCCATTGCGTCCGGGAACCGCATCTGGCAGGTGCTGGAATGTCCTGAGGACATGGGGGTTCTGGAGGCACTGTATGAGGGAGCGCCCAAAGAAACGGGAACGGAAATGCGTGAAGGCACATATGGAGAAACGCATGGAGAATATGGAGAAATGCGTGGAGAATATGGAAAAACGTGCGAAGAATATGGAGAAACGTATGGAGAATATGGAAAAACGCACCAAGAATATGCAAAAACGCATGAAACGCATGGAGAAATGGGTGAAGAAGCGGGGCGCAGAGAACCTGCCATGAGCGAGATAAGCGGGAAGGCGGGAAAGGCAGACGGGGGTGCAGGGGAGGAGATCTGCTTTGACCATGTGACATTTTCTTACTTGAAAGAAGGGGAACCCAACATTAAGGATCTGAGTTTTCGGATCCGCAAGGGGGAGACTCTGGGCATCATCGGGGAGATCGGTTCCGGAAAGTCCACCATCATCAACCTGATGATGCGGCTCTATGACGTGGATCAGGGCAGTGTCCGCATCGGGGGAAGGGACGTGCGCAGCTATAGGCCGGAGGAGCTGAAGGCGAAGTTCGGCGTGGTTTTTCAGAACGATACGATTTTCGAGGACACCATAGCGGGGAATGTGACGCTGGGCAGGGAGCTGACTGAGGAGGAAATCTCGGAGGCCCTTCTCTACGCCAGGGCAAAAGAGTTCGTGGAGGGAAGGCAGGATAAGGAATCGGATGCCCTGAACATCCGGGGGGCGAACTTAAGCGGCGGCCAGAAGCAGCGGGTGCTGATCGCACGGGCGCTGGCGGCGAGACCGGAGATCCTGATATTGGACGATTCCTCCAGCGCATTGGACTATCGGACGGACGCAGAACTTCGCAGGGGAATCAAGGAGCATTATCGAGACACTACACTTGTGATTGTTGCCCAGAGGGTCAGCTCCATTCGAAATGCGGATCACATTCTGGTGCTGGAGGACGGCGCCCCCATCGGCTACGGCAGCCATGAGGAGCTGATGGAGGGCTGTACGGTCTATGCGGAGATCAGCAGGATGCAGACCGGGGAGATGTGAGAATTTTTATAGGGTGCCCGTAAGGTGCCTATAATGTGTCCATAAGGCGGGCAGGGGAGGCGACATGGAAAAACAGACAGGGGAATTACAGACAGGGGAATTTCCCTTGGCAGTGGGGAAGTATCTGAAAGGAAAAGAGCTGGTTGAAATAACAGAGAGTCACTGTAGCGGAGACAAAGTGTATCGGGTGGGAGATGTCTATATTCTGAAGAGTTCTGAAAATATAGAGAGGCTTCGCCGGGAGATGACAATGAACAATTATCTGTCAGGCAAGCTGCCCGTATCGGAGACCGTGGCGTTCGCAGTAGAGAGGGGACAGGCATTTTACCTGAAGACCATGCTGCAGGGCGACAGTCTGGCGGATGAGAAAAATCTTCGGGAGCCTCGGAAGCTGGTGGCGCTGCTGGTGAAAGCGCTGGGCATGTTTCATGGCGTTGACGGCGCCGACTGCCCCGTCAGATGCCCGGATTCGGAGGGGGAATGCCTTGTGCACGGAGACTTCTGCCTTCCGAACATACTGGTTTGGGACGGGGAAATAAGCGGATTTGTGGACACGGAGGCAGGAGGGCTCGGAGATCCCTGGATTGACTATGCATGGTGTATCTGGTCTCTGGAGCATAATCTTGGAACAGACGAATACACGCCGCTTTTTCTGGAGAGCATGGGTATAGAATTCGACAAGGAAAAATTTGATTATTACACCCGTCTGTGAAAGGGGATGCGGTTCAAAGGGGAGCAGACCAAAGAGGCTGTAAGTAATGGCGTTTTGAGGAGAGAAGCCGGAGAGAGTAAGTAAAATAAGCAATGCAGGCCAAGTAAGCAATGCAGGTCAAATAAGCAATGCAGGCCAAGTAAGCAATGCAGGTCAAATAAGCAATACAAGTGAAATAAGCAATGCATGTCAAGCAATGCAAATGAAATGAGCATACAAGCCAAATGAGTAATAAATCAGGGAGATCACACAGCATGGCAACGGAAGGCATGGCGAGAGCGGACAGAAACAGAAACGAGAGCAAAAAAGAAGCTGCTCAGGGCAGGCGGTATTCCGCAAAGACGATTCTGCGCCTGGGGAAATATATGCTGCAGTACAAGTGGATGCTGGGGCTGGCGGCGGTATGCACCTTGGGCAGCAATCTGTTTTCTCTGATCGGCCCCAAGCTGACGGGGCTCTGCATCGGGGCCGTGGAGCCGGGAAAGGGGGCAGTGGACTTTGGCGCAGTGTTCTATTATGCCGCATGGATGGCTGGCTTCTATGTGGTGTCGGCCCTTATGTCCTATGGCCTGCAGGTACTGATGCTGACCATCAGCCGCAAGGTGGTGTACCGTATGCGGCAGGATGTGTTCGAGAGGCTTATGGAGCTGCCGGCGGGGTATTTTGACATTCACCAGACCGGGGACATCATCAGCCGTATCTCCTATGACATTGACACGGTGAACGCCTCCCTCTCCAACGATCTGGTGCAGCTTTTGACCACGGTGATCACGGTGATCGGAGCACTGGTGATGATGGTGACCATATCGCCCAGGCTGGTGCTGGTGTTCGCCTTCACGGTGCCCCTGTCCGTGCTGATCACCAAATACATCACGGGGAGGACCAGACCTCTTTTCCGGATCAGATCCGCCAAGCTGGGGGAGATGAACGGCTTCGTGGAGGAGATGATCTCCGGCCAGAAGACCCTGAAGGCCTACGGCAGGGAGGAATATACTCAGAACCGTTTTAACGGGAAGAACAAGGAGGCGGTTGACGCCTATTACCGGGCTGAATACTATGGGAGCGTAGTGGGGCCCTGCGTGAATTTTATCAACAACCTTTCCCTGTCCCTGATCAGCGTGTTCGGGGCGCTGCTGTATCTGGCGGGCTCCATGAGGATCGGCGACATTTCTTCCTTTGTGCTGTATTCCCGGAAGTTTTCGGGCCCCATCAACGAGGCTGCCAATATCTTCAGTGAGCTTCAGTCCGCCCTTGCGGCGGCGGAAAGGGTTTTCCGCCTCATGGACGAGGCGCCGGAGCCTGCGGACGGGGAGGGGGCAGCGGAGCTGAGGGAGGCCCGGGGGGACGTACAGGTGCGGAATGTCAGCTTCGGCTATGTGCCCGGAAAGACTATTATCCATGACCTGAGCTTTCAGGCCCGGCCCGGCAGGCTCATCGCCATCGTGGGGCCCACCGGTGCGGGAAAGACCACGCTGATCAATCTGCTCATGCGGTTCTACGATCCGGACAAGGGGGAGATCCTGGTGGACGGACGGGATGCCAGGAGCTTCACCAGAGCCAGCCTTCGCAGGGCATACGCCATGGTGCTGCAGGACACATGGCTGTTTTACGGCAGTATCTACGAGAATCTGGCCTACGGGAAGGAGAACGCCTCCAGAGAGGACGTGGAGGCGGCTGCAAGGGCGGCGAGGATCCATTCCTTCATCATGCGCCTGCCCCAGGGATACGACACCGTGCTCACCGATGAGGGAACCAATATCTCCAAGGGCCAGAAGCAGCTGCTGACCATTGCCAGGGCCATGCTGCTGGATGCCAGGATGCTGATCTTGGACGAGGCCACCTCCAATGTGGACACCCGCACCGAGCGCCAGATCCAGAAGGCCATGCTGAAGCTGATGGAGGGAAAGACCTGTTTCGTCATCGCCCACAGGCTGTCCACCATCGAGAATGCGGACCTGATCCTTGTGGTGAACGGGGGCGAGGTGGTGGAACAGGGCACCCATAGGGAGCTGATGGCCAGGCAGGGCATGTACAGACAGCTGTACAATGCCCAGTTCGAGTAAGGGCGGCGGGGCTGTTCTGCCAGCCGGGATTTAAGGCCACTGAATTCTGAGGAGTATAGAACCAAGCGTAAAATGCGAAAATGCGAAAGGAATGCGAAAAGTGTGATAATACATATTGTATTTTTCCCTCATATTTGGTATGATTTAGCAGATAGGACAATTGGATCGGATGTATATTAACATAATTTTGGAGGAATCAGAAATGGCAAAGAAACGCAACATCATTGTAGGACAGTCCGGCGGCCCCACCGCCGTGATCAACTCCAGCCTGGCCGGTGTCTATAAGACGGCCAGAGAGAGGGGCTTCCATAAGGTTTATGGAATGCTTCACGGAATTCAGGGCTTTCTGGATGAGCAGTACGTGGATCTGTCCACCCAGATTCACAGTGACATGGACATCGAGCTGCTGAAGAGAACGCCCTCCGCATTCTTGGGCTCCTGCCGGTTCAAGCTTCCGGAGATTCACGAGAACAGCGAGATCTACGAGAAGATTTTCCAGATCCTGGACAAGCTGGAAATCGAGGCTTTCATCTACATCGGCGGAAACGATTCCATGGATACCATCAAGAAGCTGTCTGACTATGCCATCGTGAAGGGGCATGAGCAGAAGTTCCTGGGCGTGCCTAAGACCATCGACAATGATCTGGCCCTTACGGACCATACGCCGGGCTTCGGCAGTGCGGCAAAGTACATCGCCGCATCCACAAAGGAGATCATCAGGGATGCTCTGGGCCTGACCTATAACGATAAGGAGGCCATCACGATCCTTGAGATCATGGGCCGCAACGCAGGATGGCTGACCGGCGCCACCGCTCTGGCAAGGACGGAGGAGTGCGAGGGTCCCGACCTGATCTATCTGCCTGAAGTCGTTTTCGACATTGACAAGTTCCTGAAGACCACGCAGGAGCTTCTGAGGAAGAAGGAATCCGTCATCATCGCTGTTTCCGAGGGCATCAAGCTGGCTGACGGAAGATATGTCAGCGAGCTGTCCGGCGGTGCGGACTATGTGGATGCCTTTGGACATAAGCAGCTGCAGGGAACCGCCGCATATCTGGCGAATTTCCTGAGGGCGGAGACCGGCTGCAAGACCCGCAGCATCGAGTTCTCCACGCTGCAGAGGAGCGCCTCCCATATGGCCTCCCGTGTGGACGTTGACGAGGCGTTCATGGTAGGCGGCGCCGCAGTGAAGGCTGCGGACGAGGGAGATACCGGCAAGATGGTGGTCATCGACCGTGTGGCTGACGATCCTTACATGAGTGCTGCCGGCATTTATGACGTGCACCGCATTGCCAATAATGAGAAGCTGGTTCCCCGCAGCTGGCTGAACAAGGAAGGGAACTATGTGACAGATGAGTTCATCAACTATGTTGAGCCTCTGATTCTGGGCGATTATCAGCCCTTCATGGTGAACGGCCTGCCTCAGCATCTGGTGCTGAAGAAGAAATAAGAGGATCGTGAGTAGGGCAGCCGTGATTTTTATGTAAATCATGGACTTTGTTCAGGTCATGAATTTATGTTGATCGGATGTAAGAGGGTTTAAATGGGTTTTCAGATAGCAGTCTTGTTATTCGGTAGGATGGCGGGACTGCTGTTTTTGTCATTGGAAGGGAAGCCGGGAAACGTGCATGTGAGGCGGCAGGAATGAAAGAGCCAGGCCTGCGCAGCAGGCTGGAAGCGGATTTGGTCATGCTGGGAGCACTGGGACGGGACTTCTGCGGCAGGCTTTTGGAGGACAGCCTGCGGGAAGCAGGGGTGGACGTGTCCGGACTGCTCTGGCGAAAGGACGAGGAAACGGGGCCGGCCATGATCACGGTGAGTCGCAGCGGGTAAGGAGCCTGACGGAGGCGGCGGAGTCTGCAAATCTTGTCTCTGCCGTCGTTGTCACAAGAAAAGGGGCACAGTCCTTGATTCCCTCTTTGGCGGAGGTCTTGGCATACAGAGGGGCACTGCCGGACAGTATTTTGTGAGATGAGAGTGAAGGGGTGATTCCGGCGTTTCCCTGTGCATATATTATAGGGAGAAACGCAAAGAATCGGGAGCGGATATGAAGAAAACGACGATGGCAATCCTGCTGTTTGACTTGGTGGCGGGATTGCTGTTTTTGGGTTTATACGGGTTTCGGGACAAGGCGGTGGCGGCAGACAGCGGATTTGTCAGGGTCGTGGGAGGGGAGACGGAGTGGGAGCCGGAGGATGTGAAGAAGATTGCGATCACATTTGACGACGGGCCGCACCCCAGCTATACGGCCCAGCTTCTGGACGGGCTGAAGGAGCGAGGGATACACGCCACGTTCTTCGTGACCGGGGAGCATGCGGAGCTTCATCCGGATATTATCGAGAGGATGTTTGAAGAAGGACACGTGATCGGAAACCATACATACAGCCATATCCAGTTGACCAAGAGCAACCGGGAAATCTTCAAGGAAGAACTGATCAAGACAAATGAAATATTAAAAGGGATCACCGGGGAGGAGGTGCAGTACGTGCGGCCGCCCTACGGAAGCTGGGACAAGAGCTTCGAGAAGGAGCTGAACATGTTCCCGGTGCTGTGGACTGTGGACCCGCTGGACTGGAGTTCCCGGAACGTGGGGCGGATCACGGAGAAGATTGTCACCAAGACCGGGGAGAATGACATCATTCTGATGCATGATTACTATGACACGTCTGTGACGGCGGCGCTGAAGGCTATCGATGAGCTGCTGGAGGAGGGGTATACCTTTGTGACGGTGGAGGAGATATTGTTTGACTGACTCTTTTGTATTTAATGTTGATATTTTCAGTTTGCCACAATAGTTATGAAAAGTAGTGTAAATCATGCTGTTTTGTGCTATGATAAAAGAGAGGACAAGGGACAGATTGGGATGAAGCTTGAGCCATAGCATATTGAGGTGAGGATAGATGAACGAGATTGTAATGGCTGTTGGAAGAGGCAATCGGATTATTGGAGAGGGATTCCTATAAATCGGCAAACAACAGAGCCTTTTACGCAATGGAGAAATATGTTATGTTTGCATAGCGTTGGCTATTGCAACAATAAATAATTGTTATAGCCAATGCTTATTCCTGGGAATAAATTTTGGGAGGCAGACACGGGCTATAGGAAAGCAGAAGAAATTCTGCCAATTGAGATAATAGAACTGATACAG